>JAEWAD010000033.1 GCA_023391905.1 Pseudomonadota bacterium
ATGGAGACGAGCTTGCCGTCGCGCTCCACGTGCCAGAAGGTCCAGCCGTTGCAGGAGGGGAAGCCCTGCGTCAGCGCGCCGATCTTGTGGATCGAGCCGACGATGGGGCCGAGCGCCAGCGTGCCGTCGGCACGCACCGTCGCCTTGTGGCGGCGGCGTTCGTCCACGAGCGTTTCGCCCGCCTTCACGTAGCCGCCTTCGATCAGCGACAGGAACGGCACGCGCACTTCCGTGCGCTTCTCCGGCGGAGCGGCGACCGAGACGTCGTCGAGCGGAACGACCGCATCGATGCGCTTGCGCGCGGCCTTCGCATAGGTCGGATCGCGCTCGAGGCCGATGAAATTGCGGCCGAGGAGCTTTGCAACCGCGCCGGTGGTGCCGGAGCCGAAGAATGGGTCGAGCACCACATCGCCTGGATTGGACGAGGAGAGCAGCACGCGGGCGAGCAGCGCTTCCGGCTTCTGGGTCGGGTGCAGCTTCTGCCCCTCGCCGTCCTTCAGCCGCTCGTGGCCGGTGCAGATCGGCAGCAGCCAGTCGGAGCGCATCTGCACGTCGTCATTGAAGGCCTTCATGGCCTCGTAGTTGAACGTGTATTTCGAGCCCTGGCCGCGCGAAGCCCAGATCATGGTCTCATGCGCATTGGTGAAGCGCTTGCCGCGGAAGTTCGGCATCGGGTTCGACTTGCGCCAGACGACGTCGTTCAGGATCCAGAAGCCGAGATCCTGCAGCGTCGCGCCGACGCGGAAGATGTTGTGATAGGAGCCGATGACCCAGAGCGCGCCATCCGGCTTCAGCACCCGGCGCACGGCCAGCAGCCAGGCGCGGGTGAAGGCGTCATAGGCTTCGAAGGAAGCGAACTGGTCCCAGTGATCGTCGACGGCGTCGACCACGGAATGGTCCGGACGGGTCAGGCCGCCGGCCAGCTGCAGATTGTAGGGCGGATCGGCGAACACGAGATCGACCGACGCTGACGGCAGCTTCTCGAGCGCGGCGACGCAATCGCCCTTGATGATGGTATCAAGCCAGGGCGCCTTGTGCGCGACCTCGGCTGGCTTCCGAGCGAGTGCCTTCATTACCCAACTCCCCGACGCAACAGAACATGCGCCTATGGTTAGCGAACAGGGTGAAGGAGGCGTTAGCAAGCATGGTTAACCAATTGTAACCGCGCCGGATTGCACGTTTTTTTGGTCATCCGACATCGTTTTGCCGAAACTCTTGGGTTATGGTTTCGGCCCGAAAGGCCCGGCGCCGGGTCGCTTGATCGAGGCTGACATGATCCGCGGTTTTCTTGCCCTGCCGGCTGCGCTGGCGCTTCTGTGCGCATCGAGCGCCGCCGTGCTCGCCGACGATGTGATGCTGGTGTTCGACGCTTCGGCGTCGATGGCCGGCAAGCTCGGCCGTGACCGCAAGATCGATCTGGTCGCGGAGAGCATCGAGGCGGCCGTCGCCGACTTCCCGACCGAGGCGCGCATCGGCCTGCTGGCCTTCGGCGCCAAGAGCAAGACGAGCTGCACCGACGCCGCCGTCGTGGTGAAGCCGCAACGGAACGGCAACGACGCCGTCACGGCCGCGGCCGCCAAGCTGACGCCGCGCGGCAAGGCGCCGCTCGCCGTCGCCGTCGAGCGCGCCGCCAACGCCATCAACTACCGCAGCGAGCGCGCCACGGTGATCGTGTTCGTCGACAAGGTCGAGGCCTGCGACGCCAATCCCTGCGTGCTGGCGGAATCGCTTGCGACCCGCGCCAAGGACCTGACGGTCGAGGTGATCGGCCTCGGCCTCGACGAGAAGGAGATCGAGCAGGTCGCCTGCCTCGCCGACAAGACCGGCGGCAAGTTCATCAACGCCAAGGACGGCACAGACGTCGCCGGCGGCCTCGCCGCCGCGCTCGCCGCCGCCAAGGCGCCGCCGCCCAACCTGCCTTCGGCCAGCCTCGACGCACCGGAGAAGGTCATGCAGTCGGCCGTGTTCGAGATCGGCTATGACGGCCCGAAGCTGAAGGGCGATCGCGTGCAGATCGTCTGGCCGGGCCTGCCGGCCGGATCGGAGATCCGCAGCGCGCTCGTCGCCAAGGACGGCAAGAAGCGCAAGCTGCGCGCGCCGACCGAGGCCGGCGTCTACGAACTGCGCTACTACCATCCCAAGCTCAACGTCGTGCTTGCGGCGCGGCCGATCGAGGTCGAGGTCAAGCCGGTGACCGTCAGCGTCGCCGAACGGATCGGCGCCGGCGCGCCGCTGACCGTGAACTGGACGGGTCCGGCCGCCGCCAAGGACGAATTGCAGATCGCCCCGCTCGACGCCTCGCCCGCCATCAAGCTCGCCGCGCTTCCCGTCAACAAGGACGGCCTCGCCCTCCCCTTCATCGCGCCGACCACGCCCGGCCGCTACGAGGCGCGCTACGTCTCGGCCGCGGACGGCGCCATCGCCGCGAAGGCCACCTTCACCGTCGACCCGCCTTCGGCCTCGATCAAGGGCCCCGAGAAGGCGGAGGCCGGCAGCCGCATCGCGGTCGACTGGACCGGTCCCGGCGCGCGCTTCGACGACATCGTCATCGCCCGTGCCGGCATGGACGCCGGCGACCACCTGACGCTGGCGCGCATCCGGCCCGACCGCTCGACGGTCCACATCCAGGTGCCGCGCGAGGCCGGCCAGTACGAACTGCGCTACATCGCCGGCGACGGCACGGTGATCTTCGCCCGCGCGCCGATCACGGTGCGCTGAGCGGCCTCCGGCGCAGAGACAAGCAGGCGGCAATCTGATAGAGAGCCGCCAGGCTTGCGGGATCGGCCGCCCTCGGCGCCCGGTTCCGCCTCACCCCTCCCCGCATTGTCTCGCCTCCGGAATCGCCCGCGACGCGCCGGGACCATGCCCAGACTGATCGGAAAGTCCTCCATGCTCGTGCTCTTCGATTGCGACGGTGTGCTCGTCGATTCCGAAATCATCTCTTCCCGCGTCGACAGCGAGCGGCTCACCGCCATCGGCTACGAGATCTCCGTCGAGGAGATGTCGCACCGTTTCGCCGGCCTGACCTGGGAGCGCGCCGCCAAGCTGATCGAGGCGGATCTCGGCTATTCGCTGCCCGAGAACTTCCACGACGAGACCAACGCCGAACTCGACCGGCGCCTCGCCAAGGACCTGCAGATCATCCCGGGCGTGCAGGAGATGCTCGACAAGCTCGACTACCCGCGCTGCATCTGCTCGAACTCCTCGCCCGAGCGGCTCAAGATCTCGCTGACCAAGACCGAGCTCTACAACCGCTTCCGGCCCTACATCTTCTCGGCCGTCGCCGTCCGCAACAAGCAGCCGAAGCCGGCGCCGGACGTCTACCTGCACGGCGCGGCGGAGTTCGGCGTCGATCCGAAGGACTGCATCGTCATCGAGGATTCGACGCACGGCATCCACGCCGGCCGCGCCGCCGGCATGCGCGTCATCGGCTTCACGGGCGGCTCGCACTCCTGGCCCGGCCATGCCGACGCGCTGACCGCCGCCGGCGCCATCACGGTGATCAACCGCATGGCCGATCTGCCGGCGACGATCGAGGCGCTGGCCGCCTGGAACCCCGAAGACGTCTGATCGGCAGGAGCCTGACTTGGCCAAGACGCCCTCGAACGCCTTCGTACCGCTCCTGAACGCGGAGCGGTCCGCGGCGCAGATCGCGATCCTCGTCGCCTGCGGGGCGTTGTTCCTCGCGGCGGCGTCCTACGTCTCGGTGCCGATGGTGCCGGTGCCGGTGACGATGCAGACCTACGCGGTCATGCTCGTCGGCGCACTGGCCGGCTGGCGGTTCGGCGCGCTGATCGTTCTCGTCTGGCTCGCGGCCGGCCTCGCCGGCCTGCCGGTGCTCGCCGGCGGCGCGGGCTGCGCGGCCCCCTTCATGGGGCCGACCGCCGGCTATCTCGTAAGCTTCCCCTTCGCCGCCGCCTTCTGCGGCTGGATGGCAGAACGCGGCTGGACGCGCCGGATCGGACCGTCCTTCCTCGGCTTCCTGCTGGCGCAGGCGATCTGCCTCGTCCCCGGTGCAGGGTGGCTCGCCACCTTCGTCGGCCCAGCCAAGGCGCTCGCCTTCGGCGTGACGCCCTTCCTGGTCGGCGCCGTCATCAAGGCCGCGCTCGCGGTCTGCACCATCGCCGTTGCCAGCCGCTTCGCCGGCGCACGCGCTTCCGCGCCGTGACAGTCCGGCTTCGCGCCCATCACCTGCTCTGCATGCTGACCTATGTCGGCAAGGGCTACACGCCGGATTTCTGCACCAACTATGACGGGATCGCCGCGCGGCTGACGCGCGGCGAGGAAATCGAGATCGTCGACGGGCCCGACGATGTCTGCGCGCCGCTGCTTTCGACCGAGGCGCCGCATTGCCACAACGAGAGCGTGCTCGTCCGCGACGCGGAAGCAGCGGCCACGGTCGCCGCCCTGCTCGACGCCCCGGTGAAGCCGGGCTTCCGGCTTTCCCTCGACGCCATGACGCTCGCCCGCTTCCGCGCCGCCTTCGCCGCCGGAACGACGCGCACCGCCTGCGGCGGCTGCGAATGGTCAGGGCTCTGCGACAGCGTCGCTGGCGGTGGCTTCCAGGGTACTCGGCTCGATAGGGCCTGAGCAGACAGAAAGCCCCTCACCCGACCCTCTGCCGCCCGCGGGAGAGGGTCGGGGTGAGGGTTCCCCCTACTCCGCCGCGGCTGCCTCCACCCACGGCTCCGGCTTTTCCCATTTGAGCTTTGGCGCACGCGCCGCGCGCGTCTCGTCGAGGCGGCGGCGCGGGGCGAAGCGCGGCGCCTGCTGGAAGCGCTCGAGATCGCCCGCCTTCGCCTTCATCACGAGATCGCGCAGCGTCGCGATGAAGAGGTCGAGCGAGGCCTTCGATTCCGACTCGGTCGGCTCGATCAGCATCGCCCCGTGCACGACGAGCGGGAAATACATCGTCATCGGGTGATAGCCCTCGTCGATCATCGCCTTGGCGAAATCGAGCGTGGTGACGCCGGTCCCCTCCAGGAACGTGTCGTCGAACAGCACCTCATGCATGCAGGTGCGGTCGCCGGACGGCTGGCTCATCAGGTCGCGCAGGCCGGCGCGGACATAGTTGGCGTTGAGCACCGCGTCCTCCGACGCCTGCTGCAGCCCATCCGCGCCATGCGACAGCATGTAGGAAAGCGCCCGCACGAACATGCCCATCTGGCCGTGGAAGGCGGTCATGCGGCCGAAGGGTGTTTCCCCCGGCAACAGGGCCTCTTCGCTCTCGACCAGCACCGGACCATCAGCCTCGACGCGGACGAAGGGTAGCGGCGCGAAGGCGGCGAGGCGTTCCGAGAGCACGACAGGGCCCGCGCCCGGACCGCCACCACCATGCGGCGTCGAAAACGTCTTGTGCAGGTTGATGTGCATGGCGTCGACGCCGAGCTCGCCGACCTTGGCCTTGCCGACGATGGCGTTGAAGTTGGCGCCGTCGCAGTAGAAATAGGCGCCCGCCGCATGGATCGCCGCGGCGATCTCGACCACGTCGCGCTCGAACAGGCCGCAGGTGTTCGGGTTGGTCAGCATGATCGCGGCGACGTCGGGCGACAGCAGCGCCTTGACCGCCTCGGGGGCGACGGTGCCGTCCGGACGCGCCGGCACCGTGACGACCTTGAAGCCGATCAGCGCGGCGGTCGCCGGGTTGGTGCCATGCGCCGATTCCGGCACCAGCACGATGTTGCGCGTCTCGCCCTTGGCGGCGATGGCGGCCTTGATCGCCATCATGCCGCAGAGCTCGCCATGCGCGCCGGCCTTGGGCGACAGGGCCACCGCCTTCATGCCGGTCATCTCGATCAGCCAGCGGCCGAGCTCGGCCATCAGTTCGACCGCGCCCTTGACCGTCGAGAGCGGCTGCAGCGGATGCACGTCGCCTATGCCGGGCAGCCGCGCCACCTTCTCGTTGAGGCGCGGATTGTGCTTCATCGTGCAGGAGCCGAGCGGATAGAGGCCGCTGTCGATGGCGTAGTTCTTCTGGCTGAGGCGCACATAGTGGCGCATCGTTTCCGGCTCGGAGAGACCCGGCAGATCGATCGGCTGCCTGCGGGCGAGGCTGCCGAGGCGCGGCGCGAAGTCCGCCGGCTCGTCGAGATCGACGCCGGTGACGTCGTGCCGGCCGACCTCGAAGAGCAGTGCCTCTTCGATCTGCAGGGCGCGGTTGCCGGTGAAGGTATCGGGGATGGCCGACGTCGCGGCGGTGGCGGCGACGGTGGGGCGGCCCTTTGTGTTCATGCTCATGCGAGCACCTCCGAAAGCGCGGCCACGAAGGCGGCGCGGTCTTCGTCCGTGTTCACTTCGGTCGAGGCGACGATCAGGAGATCGGCGAGCTCGCTCTTGCCCGGCTCGAGACGCGAGACGGGCACGCCGGCCAGAACGCCCTTGGCGATGAGCTTCTCGACAATGTCAGCGGCATCGCCAGGCAGGCGGATCGTGAACTCGTTGAAGAACGAGTCATTCAAGAGGGTTACGCCTGGAAGCGCAGAAAGCGATTCCGCGAGCTTCACCGCATTGGCGTGGTTGATCCGCGCCAGCCGGGAGAGGCCCTTCTCGCCGAGCAGCGTCATATGGATCGTGAACGCCAGCGCGCAAAGCCCTGAATTCGTACAGATATTCGAGGTCGCCTTGTCACGGCGGATATGCTGCTCGCGGGTCGAGAGCGTCAGCACGAAGCCGCGCCTCCCTTCCGCGTCGACCGTCTCGCCGCAGAGCCTTCCCGGCATCTGGCGAACATATTTCAGCCGCGTCGCGAACAGACCGACATAGGGGCCGCCGAAGGAGAGCGCGTTGCCGATCGACTGGCCCTCGCCGACGACGATGTCGGCGCCCTGCGCGCCCGGCGGCTCGACGAGACCGAGCGACACCACCTCGGTGAAGACGGCGATCAACAGCGCGCCGACCTCGTGCGCCTTCGCCGCGATCGGCGCGAGGTCGATCAGGTGGCCGTAGACGGAAGGCGACTGCACGACGACGCAGGAAGTGTCGGCGTCGATCGAGGCCAGGATGTCCTCGGTGCCGGTCGGATCGGCCGGCAGCGCGTCGACCGTGTCACCGGCCATCGGCGACAGCGATTCGACCACGGCGCGATACTGCGGATGCAGGCCGCCGGAGAGCACGGCCTTGCTGCGCTTGGTGATGCGGTGCGCCATCAGCACCGCCTCGACGGTGGCGGTGGAGCCGTCATACATCGAGGCGTTCGCCACCTCCATGCCGGTCAGATGCGCGACCTGGGTCTGGAACTCGAACAGATATTGCAGCGTCCCCTGCGTGATCTCCGGCTGGTACGGCGTGTAGGAGGTCAGGAACTCGGACCTCTGGATGAGATGATCCACCGTCGCCGGCACATGGTGCTTGTAGGCGCCAGCGCCGACGAAGAACGGCACCGACGAGGCGGCGATGTTCTCAGCCGAAAGCCGTCCGAGCGTGCGCTCGACCGAGAGTTCGCCGGCGGCCTTGGGCAGGTCGAGGCCGTGGACGCGAAGATCGCTCGGAATGTCGGCGAAGAGGTCGTCGATCGAGCCGACGCCGATCGCGGCGAGCATCGCCTGCCGGTCGGCCTCGGAATGGGGGAGATAGCGCATGGGACTACCGTTCAGGTTTGGATCGGGAGCGCGTCAGAGCGTGTCGACGAAGGCCTTGTAGGCCGCCTCGTCGAGCAGGCCTTGCAGTTCGTCCGGCTCGGTCAGCGTCAGCTTCATGAACCAGCCATCCGTCTCGGCCGCCTCGTTGATGGTGGAGGGCGAATCCGGGAGCCTCGAGTTGACGGCGATGACGAGGCCGGAGACCGGTGCGTAGACGTCGCTGGCCGCCTTGACGGATTCGACCACGGCCGCCTCGTCGCCCTTGGCGAAGGTCTTGCCGACTTCCGGCAGCTCGACATAGACGACGTCGCCGAGCTGGGCCTGCGCATAGTCGGTGATGCCGACATAGGCCGCGTCGCCCTCGAGGCGAACCCATTCATGGTCCTTGGTGAAATAGACGGTCATGTGGTGGTCTTCCCTGGAAAGGCCGTTCAGGCTTGCTTGCGGAAATAGCGGTGCGGAACGAAAGGCAGCGCCACGACGGACGCGGCGAGATCCTTGCCGCGCACGACGAGCGTGAGCGGCGTGCCGATTGTGGCGTATTCGGCCGGGACATAGCCCATGGCGACCGGGCCGCCGGCGGTGGGGCCGAAGCCGCCCGAGGTGACGAGGCCGATCTCGGCGCCGGCGGCGTCGCGGATCACCGTGCCCTCGCGCGCCGGTGCCCTGCCCTCCGGCTTGATGCCGACGCGAAGCCGGGCCGGACCCGCCGCGAGCTCGGCGAGGATGCGCCCGGCACCGGGGAAACCACCTTCGGCGCGGCGCCGCTTGGCGATCGCGAAGCCGAGATCGGCCTCGCCCGGCGAGGTCGCCTCGTCGATGTCGTGGCCATAGAGGCAGAGGCCGGCCTCGAGGCGGAGCGAATCACGCGCGCCGAGCCCGACCGCCTCGACCTCCGGCTCCGCCAATAGCATGCGCACCAGAGCTTCAGCCTCGCCGGCCGCGACCGAAATCTCGTAGCCGTCCTCGCCGGTATAGCCGGAGCGGCTGACCAGGCAGTCATGGCCGCCGACGACGGTGCGGATCGCGGTCATGAAGCCCATCGCGGCGGAATCGGTGCAATGGCGCGCCAGCACCTCCGCCGCCTTCGGGCCCTGCAGCGCCACCAGCGCCAAATCGCCGGCGACCTCGAGACGGACATCCGCCGGCAGGTTGGCGGCGATATGGGCGTAGTCGATCGTCTTGCGGCCGGCATTGACGACGAGATAGAGCCGGCCGTCCTCGACCGGATCGGCCGGGCGCGTCACCATCAGGTCGTCGATGATGCCGCCTTCCGGCGTCGTCAGCAGCGTGTAGCGGATGCGGCCCGGCGCGAGCGCCTGGAACTCGCCAGGCGTCAGCGCCTCCAGCGCGCGCGCCGTCGTCGCGTGGTCCGGCCCGACGAGCACGGCCTGGCCCATATGCGAGACGTCGAACAGGCCGGCGCTGGTCCGGGTCCAATTGTGTTCGGAAAGAATGCCGAGCGGATATTGCACCGGCATGGAATAGCCGGCGAACGGCACCATCTTGGCGCCGAGCTCGCGATGGAGGCCGGCGAGCGGCGTCTCGAGCAGGAGGTCTGTAGCGGCCGAATCAGCCATGCACCGGGTCCCTGGACAGAGTCGTTGACACGGTCAGGCCCGTATGGCCTGTCCCGCGCCCCCTCTGTCCGAGAACCTGAGAGATTTCCCGCGCGCCGATTGCGGCGACGCGGCTACTCCTTCGGTGAGCCCTTCGCCGGAATCCCGGTTTCAGGGCTGCTTTCCAGAGTGTCGCCGACCGTCCGGTCCTTTGGCCTGAGAGTTTCCGGGGCGGTTGCTCCTTCGGCGCCGACGGGGTTTTCACCCCTTCGGTCTCTCCCGGCGGTCGTTCAGCCGCGCCCGAAGGCCCGACTCGGCCGGGTCGCGACACGGACCCAGCTTGGCGCCTACTGTAGGATCGCGCGCCGCGCTGTCAATCGACGCCGCGCGCGATGCCTTCCGATTGCGTGGCAGCCGGTCAGCTGCGGCCCTTGCCGGCGCCCTTGTCGTCGAGCCCGACATAGATCAGGTAATTGCCGGTATCCACGGACGCCGGCAGCGTGATCGACTGGTCGACCTTGCTGAAATCGGCGGCGAGCGAAGGCGCCTGCAGCGGCACGGCGATGCGGTGCAGCTCCGACTTCACCACCTTGTCGCGGCCTTCCATGACCACCACGCGGACCGGCACGTTGACCGTCTGCGCCTTGCCGGCAGGACCCGCGGCGACGCGGCCCTTGATGCCCAGCTTGACGTTGAGGCCGCCGTCGGCGGTCTTGATGCACTCGCGCGCCGTGTCGGTGATCGTCATCTGGTAGACGATCGGCGGCGGCGCGCCGGTGATCGGATCGGGACGGCCGGGGGCCTGCACCCGAACCTCCTCGGTGCCCGGACGGATCGCCACCGACGGACAGCTGGTCGTAAAGCCGAAATTCTCGGCCGACACGATCGTCGCGTTCTCCAGATTCTTGTTCGGAGCGCCGAAGATCGCGTTGTTGATGACGTTGCCGCTGCTCGGCGAAGCCGCGGAAGACCCGTCGGCAACGCTGTTGCACGCGGCGACGAGGCCAGCCAGGGCGGCGACCGAAACGAAGGCCGTGAGGCGACGCGACGCGGTCGAGCCACCGAAAGAAGAACCATGCATCCCAATAATCCTCGACGCTGATGCGCGACGTCTATAACAGTCCGATCGATCTTTGGCGACTTAGTGGCCGACGAACCGCGGCACCTTGCCCGCTGCATCACGCGACGATAGGGTTGCGGCAAAGGGCGGCTTGCCACAATTCGAGCCGCATGTGGAGGCGTTTCTTCCGTGAAATATGTAAGCACGCGCGGCATTGCCCCCGCGCTCGGCTTTTCCGACGTTCTTCTGGCTGGGCTCGCGCGTGACGGCGGCCTCTATGTTCCGGAGACATGGCCAACGTTCACCGCCGCCGACTTCGCGCGGCTCGCCGGCCGCCCCTATGAGGAAGTCGCCTATGCGGTGATCCATCCCTTCGTCGCCGGCGAGATCGCCGACGCCGACCTGAAGCGGATGTGCGCCGAGGCCTACGCGACCTTCCGCCATCCGGCCGTCGCGCCGCTGGTGCAGACCGGCCCGAACAGCTTCATCCTCGAGCTCTTCCACGGCCCGACGCTGGCCTTCAAGGACGTGGCGATGCAGCTGCTCGCCCGGCTGATGGACCATGTCCTCGCCGAGCGCGGCCAGCGCGCCACCATCGTCGGCGCCACATCGGGCGATACCGGCGGCGCCGCCATCGAGGCGTTCCGCGGCCGCGCCGCGACCGACATCTTCATCCTGTTCCCGCATGGCCGCGTCTCGCCGGTGCAGCAGCGCCAGATGACGACGGTGCACGACGCCAACGTCCACGCGATCGCGCTCGAAGGCACGTTCGACGACTGCCAGGCGATCGTGAAGGGCCTGTTCAACGACCACGGTTTCCGCGATCGCGTCTCGCTCTCGGGCGTCAATTCGATCAACTGGGGCCGCATCGTCGCGCAGGTGGTCTATTACGTCACCGCCGCGCTGTCGCTCGGCGCGCCGGCCCGCGCGATCTCCTTCACCGTCCCGACCGGCAATTTCGGCGACGTGTTCGCCGGCTATGTCGCGAAGAAGATCGGCCTGCCGATCGACCGGCTGGTGATCGCCACCAACACCAACGACATCCTGGCGCGCACGCTCGAGAGCGGGCGCTACGAGACCACAGGCGTCGTGCCGACGCGGTCGCCCTCGATGGACATCCAGGTTTCGTCGAATTTCGAGCGGCTGCTGTTCGAGGCGGCCGGTCGTGACGGCGACACCGTGCGCCGCCTGATGGATAGCCTCGGCCAGTCCGGCGCCTTCACGATTCCGGAAGCCGCTCTCGGCGCCATCCGCGCCGAATTCGCCGCCGGCCGCGCCAACGAGGCCGAGACCGACGCGACGATGCGCGACACGCTCGCCTCGACCGGCTACCTCGCCGATCCGCACACGGCCGTCGCGCTCGCCGTCGCGGGCCGCCAGGCCGAGACCGACTCGCCGATGGTGACGCTCTCGACCGCACATCCGGCCAAGTTCCCCGCGGCCGTCGAGGCAGCGACCGGCATCGACCCGGCCCTGCCCGCCTGGCTCGGCGACCTCATGCAGCGGGAGGAACGGTTCACCGTCCTTCCGAACGACATCGGTGCCATCGCCCGCTTCGTCGAAGCCCGCGCCCGCGCCATCCACGAAAAGGTGTGAAGCATGGCGTTCGACGCAACCCTGACGCCGGTGATCCGCGCATGACCGTGCAGGTGACGAAACTCAAGTCGGGACTGACGGTCGCGACCCATGACATGAATCACCTGCAAAGCGCGGCGCTCGGTGTCTGGGTCGGCGCCGGCTCGCGGCGCGAGGAGACCGCGGAGCACGGGATCTCCCACCTGCTCGAGCACATGGCCTTCAAGGGCACGCGCAAGCGCTCCGCCACCGACATCGCCGAGGAGATCGAGGCGGTCGGCGGCGAGCTGAACGCGGCGACGAGCGTCGAGACGACCTCCTACTACGCCCGCATCCTGAAGCCGGACACGGAACTCGCGGTCGATATCCTGAGCGACATCCTCTGCAACTCCGCTTTCGACGCGGAGGAGCTGAAGCGCGAGCAGCACGTGATCGTGCAGGAGATCGGCGCCTCGCTCGACACGCCGGAGGACCGCGTGTTCGACTTCTTCGTCGAGGGCGCCTTTCCCGACCAGCCGATCGGCCGCACCATCCTCGGCACCGAGGAAACGGTTCGCCGCACGCGCTCGGACGATCTGTCTTCCTATCTGGACCGTCACTATCACGGCCCGAACATGGTGCTGTCCGCGGCCGGCGCCATCGACCACGACGCGTTGGTGAAGCTCGCCGAAGACCGCTTTTCCTCCCTTCCCTCGGCCGAGCTTACCGCGGAAATTCCCGCCCATTATCGCGGCGGCGACGTGCGCGAGACGCGCGACCTGATGGAAGCCCAGATCCTGCTCGGCTTCGAGGGCATGCCCTACAAGTCGGACGACTTCCACGCGGTGCAGATCCTCGCCTCCCTGCTCGGCGGCGGCATGTCCTCGCGCCTGTTCCAGGAAGTGCGCGAGAAGCGCGGCCTCTGCTATTCCGTCTACGCCTTCCACTGGAGCTTCGCCGACACCGGCCTGTTCGGCATCCATGCCGCGACGGGTGGCGAGGACATCGAGGAGCTGATGCCGGTGATGCTGGGCGAGCTGGAGCGGGCGAGCCTCGACATCACCGAGGCCGAACTCGGTCGTGCCCGGGCCCAGATGCGGGCCAGCCTGCTGATGAGCCTGGAAAGCCCGGCGGCGCGCGCCGGCCAGCTGGCGCGCCAGATGCTGCTGTTCGGCCGCCCCATCCCGGTCGAGGAGATCGTCGCCCGCATCGACGACGTCAGCGTCACGCGGGTGCGCGACCTCGCCCAGCGCATCTTCACCGGCAGTCCGCCCACCATCGCGGCCATCGGCCCGATCGACAAGCTGATCCGCCGCGACCAGATCGCCGGTCGCCTGGGTTCGCCGATCGCGGCCTGAGCGGCCATGCCGGCCCGCCCCGCTTCAGGGGCTGGCCGGGCCAGAAGTGAGACCGATCGATCCTGCGACAATCGATCCAGCGGCAAGGAACGCGCTGGTCGAAGTGAGCGAACCGGGGGCGCTGCGCGGCAAATGGAATTCCTGCGGTCCGTCGTGCCGTATCACCCGATGCCGGAGATCCGGAGCAGCACCGTGCTGCTGCGCCCGCCGGCCATGGCCGACTTCCCGGCCTGGGCCAGCCTGCGCGCGGAGAGCCGTGCCTTCCTCGCCCCCTGGGAGCCGCTCTGGCCGGTCGACGACCTGACGCGCGGCGCGTTCCGGCGCCGCCTCCGGCGCTACCAGCGCGAGATGCGCGATTCGACCGGCTATCCCTTCCTCGTCTTCACCGCCGACGGCCGGCAACTCGTCGGCGGACTGACGCTTTCGCATGTCGTCCGCGGGGTCACCCAATCCTGTTCGCTGGGCTACTGGATGGGCGCGCCGCACGCCGGCAAGGGCCTGATGACCGCCGCCGTCCGGGCGGTCATCCCGTTCGTCTTCGACACCCTCAATCTCCACAGGCTGGAAGCCGCGTGCCTGCCGCACAACGCGGCATCGATCCGCCTTCTCGAAAAAGCCGGATTCACGCGAGAAGGCTACGCCCGTCGCTATCTCTGCATCGATGGCCGGTGGCAGGACCACCTCCTCTACGCGATCATCAGCGACGACCCCCGACCATGACGTTCGGCTTCCCTCCCGGTGCCCGTTCGATCGGTCTGTTACCAACATGTCACGCAGCCGAAAATTCCTTGTGCTGCTCCGGCCCGGATAGTACTTCTCGACGGCCTTCGGGCTCTGGAGGTTCGTTTGTTGCTTAACCGCATCGTCGCCGCGGTCTTGTTTGTCCTGTTCGCAACCGTGGGCGCGGCCACGCATGTGCAGGCGCTCGACGCCGTCAACATTCCGCTGGACGGCACGACGCTGGACCTGACCCGGGCGGTGGAACGCGCCTCGCGCGACCCGTCGGATCGCGTCCAGGTTTCGACCGCGCCCGGCGCGGACGGCATCGTCCGCCGCATCGAAGTGCGCTCCAACGAAGCCGGCGGCACCTCCTACTGGGTCTCCTTCGCGCTCACCAACAATGGCGACGAGCAGATCGACCGCCTGCTGGTGGCACCGCATTTCCGCCTCGCCAATTCCGGCCTGCTGATCCCCGATCTCGGCGCCTCGCGCATCGCGACCGTGACGCCGAGCCAGGGCTTCGCGCCGGAACGCCAGCCGAGCCAGGAAGCCGACGTCTTCCGCATCACGCTCGATCCCGGCGCGGTCGTGACCTTCGTGGCCGAGCTGCGCACGCCGGTTCTGCCGCAGCTCTATCTCTGGGATCCCGACAACTACAAGGACGCGATCAACAGCTACACGCTGTATCACGGCATCGTCCTCGGCATTTCCGGCCTGCTGGCGCTGTTCCTGACCATCGTCTTCGTGGTCAAGGGCACGGCGATGTTCCCGGCGACGGCGGCGCTCGCCTGGTCGGTGCTGATCTATCTCGCCATCGATTTCGGCTTCTGGAACAAGGTGATCCAGATCGCGCCCGGCGACGACAAGATGTGGCGTGCCTTCGCCGAGGTGCTGCTCTCGGCGACGCTGCTGATCTTCACCTACACCTATCTGAACCTGAACCGCTGGCACGCCCGCTACAGCCACGCGACCATCGCCTGGCTCGTCGGCCTGCTGATCCTGCTCGGCGTCGCCGTGTTCGAGCCGGGCATCGCCGCCGGCGTCGCCCGCTTCTCCTTCGGCCTCACGGTCACGCTCGGCTTCGTCGTCATCCTCTATCTGGCGATGCACCACTACGACCGCGCCATCATGCTGATCCCGACCTGGGTGCTGCTGATGGTGTGGATCCTCGGCGCCTATCTGACCGTGACCGGCAATTTGACCAACGACGTCATCCAGCCGGCGCTGAATGGCGGCCTGGTGCTGATCGTGCTCCTGATCGGCTTCACGGTGATGCAGCACGCCTTCGCCGGCGGTGCCTTCGCGCCCGGCCTTCTCACCGACACCGAGCGCAAGGCTTTGGCGCTCACCGGCTCCGGCGACGTCGTCTGGGACTGGGACGTGCCGGCCGACCGCATCTATGTCAGCCCCGAGGCCGACGCCATGCTGGGCGTCAAGCGCGGCACCCTCG
>JAEWAD010000045.1 GCA_023391905.1 Pseudomonadota bacterium
CGCCCCCAGGGGCACCTTTTTTTTCGATCGCCATCGGCGAAAACTTGGTTGGGGTCGGCCGGATCATCCGTGACCTGCCTCTAACCGCTCTCGAAGCGGGACAGCGAGATGAGCATGCGGAACATCCTGATCGGCCTCGGCGCCGGCATGGCCACGGCGCTTCTGTTCGCCGGCCTCATCAGCGGCACCGCGCTCGCCTTCCCTCTCTTCCTGATTTCTCCGCTGCCGATCGCCATCGCCGGCCTCGCCTTCGGCACGCTGTCCGGCGTCGCTGCCGCGATCACCGCCTCGGCGCTGATCGGCTTCACGATCGGGCCGATCGCCGCGGGCCTCTATTTCGTCCTGTTCGCCGCGCCCGTCGCCTGGGCCGCGCACCTGGTCGGCCTGTCGCGCCCGGACGAGGCGGCGCCCGCCGGGCGGCAGTGGTTCCCGCTCGATAACGTGCTGTTCCGCGCCGCGCTCGCCGCCGGCATCGCCGTGGTGATCGCCGGCTTCGCGCTCGGCTATGATCCCGAGGCGCTGATCGCCGAGACGGTGAAAGTCCTGCAGGCCTGGCTGGCGCAGTCGCCCTCCGGCGGACCCGCGCCGACCGAGGCCGAGATCGAGCCGCTGGTGCGCTTCAACATCACCCTGATGCCGTTCACCTCCGCCGCGATGGTTGTCGGCATCCTCGTCCTCGCGCTGTGGCTCGGCGCCCGCATCGCCCGCATGTCCGGCCTGCTGCAGCGGGAGTGGACGCCGCTCTGGACCGTCGTGCTGCCGCAGCCGGCGGCGCTGATCTTCGGCATCGCCTTCGTCGCCAGCTTGATTCCGGGCGTCCCCGGCCAGGTCGCCGGCGCCATTGCTGGCGCCACCGGCTTCGCCTTCGCGCTCACGGGCTTCGGCCTGCTGCACGCCGTCCTGCTCGGCAAGGCGGCGCGGCCGTTCCTGCTCTTCCTCGTCTATGCGGTCAGCTTCGTCATCCTGCTGCCGCTCGGCATCATGGCCGTGGTCGGATTGGCCGACACGGCACTGCAATACCGGGCCCGTCGCTTCGCGGCGCGACCCGGACTCTCGTAAGTCCCGATCCAAAGTTCAAACTTCGAAGGAGTAACCCCAATGGACGTCATTCTTCTGGAACGCGTCGCCAAGCTCGGCCAGATGGGCGAAGTCGTCCGCGTCAAGGACGGCTATGCGCGTAACTTCCTGCTGCCGCAGGGCAAGGCGCTCCGCGCCAACGAGGCCAACAAGAAGCGCTTCGAGGCCGAGAAGGTCCAGCTCGAAGCCCGTAACCTCGAGCGTAAGTCCGAGGCCGAGAAGATCGCCGAGGCCCTGAACGGCCAGTCCTTCATCGTCGTCCGCCAGGCCGGCGAGACCGGCCAGCTGTACGGTTCGGTTTCCAGCCGCGACGTCGCCGAGCTGGTCAGCGAGAACGGCTTCTCGGTCGGCCGCAGCCAGGTCGTGCTCGAGGTTCCGATCAAGACGATCGGCCTGCACGACATCGTCGTCGCGCTGCACCCGGAAGTCGAAGCCACGATCCAGATCAACGTCGCGCGTTCGGTCGACGAGGCTGCCCGCCAGTCGCAGGGTGAAGACCTGTCGGCGGTCCAGGACGACTTCGAGCTCGAGCCGCTGCCCGAGGGCGAAGGCTTCGCCGGCGTCGACGAAGAGATCTGATCGACTTTAAGACCCCAAGGGGGCCTTATTTTCTGGAAGGGCGTCGCGCACCGCGCGGCGCCCTTTTTCTTTGACTGTCGCGCCAGCGTCACTTGGTCGCGTACAGGCTTGATAACGCGACGATATCGGAGTTAGCTTGGTTCGACGGCCGGGGGGACCGACCGCCAATGTCGCAACCTGCCTTGGTCAACCAAGCCATTCAGGAGGGGGCAGCGGATCACGATGAACCGGTTGCTCGTCAACTATCTCGCCAGCATACTGAAACACGGCTCTCTCGAAGTCATCGACGCCAAGGGCAAGCTGCACCGCTTCGGCGACGGCAGTGGCACTCCCGTCCGGGCCCGCTTCACATCCGCCGCCGCGGAGCGCGCGGTGATGATGAACCCCGAGCTCAAGCTCGGCGAAACCTTCATGGACGGCGGCTTCGTCGTCGAACAGGGCTCGATCTACGATCTCCTCGCGGTCGTGCTGCAGAATACCGGCGGTGGCGGCCGCTCCTGGTGGATGCGCACCCTCTACCGTCTGCGCGTGCTGACCCGCCGCTTCCGCCAGTGGAACACGCCGTTCCGCGCCCGCCAGAACGTCGCCCATCACTACGATCTCGACGGACGGCTCTACTCGCTGTTCCTCGACAGCGACCAGCAATATTCCTGCGCCTATTTCGAGACGCCCGACACGACGCTCGAGGAGGCGCAGGTCGCCAAGAAGCGCCATCTCGCCGCCAAGCTCGCGCTCGGCCCCGGCCAGAAGGTGCTCGACATCGGCTCCGGCTGGGGCGGGCTCGGGCTTTACATCGCCAACCACGCCGATGTCGACGTCACCGGCGTGACGCTGTCGGAAGAGCAGCACAAGGTTTCCAACGCCCGCGCCGCGACGCAGAACCTGGCGGATCGCGCGCGTTTCCTGCTGCAGGACTACCGATCGCTCAAGACCCGCTTCGACCGCATCGTCTCGGTCGGCATGTTCGAGCATGTCGGCATCGCCTACTATGACGAATACTTCCAGAAGTCGCGGGAACTGCTGGCCGATGACGGCGTGATGGTGCTGCATGCCATCGGCCGCTTCGACATGCCCGGCGAGACGAATTCCTGGATCCAGAAATACATCTTCCCCGGCGGCTACATCCCGGCGCTGTCGGAGGTGTTCCCGGCGATCGAGAAGGCCGGTCTCAAGGTCACCGACGTCGAGATCCTGCGCCTGCATTATGCCGAGACGCTGAAGGCCTGGCGGGAACGCTTCATGGCCCGGCGCGACGAGGCGCTGGCGCTCTATGACGAGGCATTCTGCCGGATGTGGGAGTTCTATCTCGCCGCTTCCGAAACGGCGTTCCGCTTCCAGGACATGATGATCTTCCAGATCCAGCTCGTCCGTGACCAGAACGCCCTGCCGCTGACGCGCGACTACATCTGGCGCGCCGAGGACGCGCTGCGTCTGCGCGACCAGACCGGCCATCGTCCGTCGTTGAAGATCGCGGGCGGGTGAACGGAGCGTCTCCGTCTCATCCGCCTCGCCCTACCACCCCGCCCCATCCGGCAACCACCCAAGGTCGAATCGTGCGATGCTTTCTCGCCTGTCGCAGAATCGCTGCGCGCAAGCGAGAAAGTTAACGCCGAGCCATGCCATTGGATAACGGGCACGACTTGAGTGAGGATTTGGCTCCCGGCCCAAGCTGCGCCTAACTGGAGCCTTCCGCGACCGAGAGCACGTTTGACCATGAACCTTCCAGCGCGAGCCGTTGAGCCGCAGGCAGCCGAATTCTACCGGCAGCCGCCGCACAACATCGAAGCGGAGCAGGCACTGCTCGGCGCCATCCTCGTCAACAACGAGGCCTTCTACCGCGTCTCGGACTTCCTGGACCCCGGCCACTTCTTCGAGCCAGTTCACAAGACGATCTACGAGATCATCGCGCAGATCATCCGCCAGAACAAAATCGCCAATCCGGTCACGCTGAAGAACTTCCTGCCGGCCGACCTCGCCATCGGCGACCTCAATCCGGCGCAGTATCTGGCGCGCCTCGCGGCCGAGGCGACGACCATCATCAACGCCGAGGACTATGGCCGCTCGATCTACGACCTGGCGCTCCGGCGTTCGCTGATCGGCATCGGCGAGGACGTCGTCAACATCGCCTTCGACGCGCCGATCGACATGCCGCCGAAGGCGCAGATCGAGGACGCCGAGCGCCGCCTGTTCGCGCTGGCCGAAACCGGCCGCAACGAAGGCGGCTTCCAGTCCTTCGAGGACGCGCTCAAGGCAGCGATCGACATGGCCAGCGCCGCCTACCAGCGCGACGGCCATCTCTCCGGCATCTCGACCGGCCTCGACGACCTTGACCGCCAGATGGGCGGCCTGCAACCGTCCGACTTGATCGTGCTGGCCGGCCGCCCGGCCATGGGCAAGACCTCGCTCGTCACCAACATCGCCTTCAACATCGCAAGGCCTACAAGGGTGAGGTTCAGCCCGACGGTTCGACCAAGTCGGTCAATGGCGGCATCGTCGGCTTCTTCTCCCTTGAAATGTCGGCCGAGCAGCTCGCGACGCGTATCGTCGCCGAGCAATCC
>JAEWAD010000112.1 GCA_023391905.1 Pseudomonadota bacterium
ATGTGGTGCTTGGTGAGCACCCGGGTCTGCGAGACCGGCTCGACGAGGCGCTGGAGCCCGTACTTCTCCTTCACGCCCCGGTCGTAGGCGGCCCGCGAGACGAAGGTCACGCAGGTCTTCGAAAGCGCCGAGCCGAACGCGCCGAACATCGGCCGGTACATCATCGGCTGAGGGGTCGGCAGCGAGGCGTTGGGGTCGCCCATGTTGGCCCAGGCGACGAAGCCGCCCTTCAGCACCATCTTCGGCTTGGCGCCGAAGAATGCCGGCTCCCAGAGCACGAGGTCGGCGAACTTACCGGGGGCGATCGAGCCGATCTCATGCGCCAGGCCGGCGGTGAGGGCGGGGTTGATCGTCACCTTGGCGAGGTAGCGCAGCACGCGGAAATTGTCGTGGTCCGGCGCGTCCTCGGCGAGCTGGCCGCGGGCCGTCTTCATCGCGTCCGCGGTCTGCAGGGCGCGCAGGAAGTTTTCGCCGATGCGGCCCATCGCCTGCGAGTCCGAGCCGATCATCGAGATCGCGCCGAGGTCGTGCAGCACGCTTTCGGCCACGATCGTCTCCGAACGGACGCGGCTTTCGGCGAAGGCGACGTCGGACGGGATCTTCGGGTTCAGGTTGTGGCAGACCATGATCATGTCGAAGAGCTCGGCGACCGAGTTCTTGCCGCATGGCAGGGTCGGGTTGGTCGAGCTCGGCAGAACGTTGCTCTGGCCGACCACCTTCAGAAGGTCCGGAGCGTGGCCGCCGCCGGCGCCCTCGCTGTGGAAGGTGTGGATGGTGCGGCCGTCGAATGCGGCGATCGTGTCCTCGACATAGCCGGATTCGTTCAGCGTGTCGGTGTGGACCGCGACCGAGACGTCATAGTCGTCGGCGACCGAGAGGCAGGCGCGGATGGCCGACGGCGTGGCGCCGTAGTCCTCGTGCACCTTGAAGCCGGCGGCGCCGCCATGCAGCTGCTCGATCATCGGGCCCTTGCCGGTCGAGTTGCCCTTGCCGAGCAGGCCGACGTTGATCGGGAGGCCCTCGATCGAGCGCAGCATCATTTCGAGGTTCCACGGACCATTGGTGGTCGTGACGCCGTTGCTGCCGTCGACGGGGCCGATGCCGCCGCCCCAGACGGTGGTGATGCCGTTGGAGAGCGCGGCATAGACCTGCTGCGGCGAGATGTAGTGGACGTGCGTGTCCATGCCGCCGGCGGTCAGGATCAGGTGCTCGCCCGAGATCGCGTCGGTCGAGGCGCCGGTGACGAGGCCGGGCGTGACGCCGTCCATTGTCGAGGGGTTGCCGGCCTTGCCGAGGCCGACGATGCGGCCATTGCGGATGCCGACGTCGGCCTTGACGACGCCGAGCGTCGGCTCGAGCACGGTGACGTTGGTGATGACGAGGTCGAGGCAGCCCGCTTCCTGCGTCAGCTGGTTCTCGGAGCCCATGCCGTCGCGCAGCGTCTTGCCGCCGCCATACTGCAGTTCGTCGCCGTAGACGGCGCGCAGGTCCTGCTCGATCTGGACGTAGAGGTTCGTGTTGCCGAGACGGATCTTGTCGCCCGTGGTGGGGCCATACAGGTCAGCATATTGCTGGCGAGATATCTGGGTCATGACGCCGTACCTTTGAAATCGGAATGGAAGGAACGCGGGATCACTTCGCGGGCTTGGCCTTCAGCACCCGCGACTTGAAGCCGAGTTCCTCGGCCTTGGCGATCGAATGATCCTTGTTCGGTCGGTAGTCGGGCGTCGGCCCATCCCCGGTCCAGCCATCGACCAGGTTGTTGAAGCCATAGACGAAGCGCTTGCCGCCATACGGCACCAGCGTCACCTGCTTCTCGTCGCCGGGCTCGAAGCGCACCGCCGTGTTGGCGGGGATGTCGAGGCGCTGGCCGAAGGCCGCGGCGCGGTCGAACTCGAGGTAGCGGTTCACCTCGAAGAAGTGGAAATGCGAGCCGATCTGGACCGGGCGGTCGCCGGTGTTGCGCACGGTGATCGTGGTGCGCGGGCGGCCGGCGTTGAGCTCAATCGAGCCCGGCGCGACGACGTAGCCGCCGGGCGGCGTGGGAGCGGCCTTCGCCGCGGACTTCGGGGCGCTCGCAGCGGCGGACTTCGCCGCGGCCTTCGGAGCGTCGGCGGGCGTGGATTTCTTGGCCAAGGCAACCTCCTGAAACGTTTCGACGGCCCGGAACCGGGTCAGACGATTGGGCTGTGCAGGCTGACGAGGCGGCTGCCATCGGTGAAGACGGCCTCAACCTGGATCATGCCGAGCATGGCGGGCACTTCGTCCATCACGTCGTCGACGGTGAGAACGTGGCGAGCGCCGTCCATGACTTCCTCCACGGACTTGCCCTCGCGTGCCCCTTCGAGCACGTAGTGGCACAGCACGGCGACGGTCTCGGGGTGGTTCAGCTTCAGCCCCTTGGCCTTACGCTTGAGCGCGACGTCCGCCATCGTGTGGATGATGAGTTTGTCAAACTCCCGCGGTGTCAAATGCATCGTCGTCTCCAAACATTTTGCAGCTAATCTACGCTGGTCGACATCTGACTATGCTTAAGCATAGCGTGCTTCGGGTATGTGACAGTCGGTGGCAGTCCCGGGGGGCGTAGAGGGGGCGTCGGAGCGGCCGCTCGCGCCTCTAGAACTATCGAGTTGCCTCCGACCGATCTTGCTGTTCGTCTCGCATCACTGACCGAGATGATATCCTGCCACTCTCAATCGTTGGGAAACAGAGCGAAGACACTTGATCCCCATAAATGCCTCAACGGCATTGCCTGTGTCGAAGCCCTATGAGGACGGGCCAGTCCCAGATCGACGCTCCAAGTCCCGGATGCTGCACTATAGGTGTGCCGGCCGCACGCGGCAACCGATCGGTCAACCGGTTGCCAACCCCGAGTTGCCATGATATTTTTTCCGTTCGATTATAATCGATAGTCTAGAAGTCTTCTAGCAGCGCATCCCTTTGTCTAAGGATTGATTGGAGTCGAGTGTTGGGTTTGCTTGAAATAACCTCGATGGCTGTTTCAAGTATATGTAACGCGGGTAGCAAGCATGAGTTGCAGACGGCGGTTTTTGATGCCGTCCGCTCACTAGGTTTTGACAGCTTCAACCTAGCTTGTGAAAAAAGCGCCAAACTCGAATTCATGACGGATCCGACCCTGACCAACTGGTCTTATGAAGATCTGGTTGCCTATGAACGGGACGGGTGGGCGGAACGCGATCCGTTGCTTAGCTACGCTGCGACCGCCAGCGACCCTCTCGCTTGGCGCAGGCGCATGTGGAAAAATCCCGGTCAGTCCGACTATTACGAGTACATCAAGTTCGTGGGGATCACCGGCGGCCTGACGATCCCGTTGCGTGGCAACACCGACAAGCTCGGCGCCCTGACGCTGTTGACGTTCGGAGACCGTGAACATGGCCCCGGTGTCCAGCATGCCGCCTCGATCGTCGCCACGGTGGTCAAGGCGCGTGCCGCCGCGATCGGGTTGGCGTCCGGGCAAGCCTCGGGTGGCAGCATCAAGTTCAGATCGTTGTCATCCCTGCAGCGTGAAATCCTCAAATGGGTCGCGAACGGGAAGTCGAACACCGAGATCGCGCTGATCGTTGGCCAGTCCAAGCGCTCGGTCGACTATCACGTGATCGAGATCCTGAAAAAGCTGGAGGTCGGTTCCCGAGCCCAGGCGGCCGCGATCTACGCGGCGCTCTGAGTGAGGCGGCGGACGGGCCCGGATCGGTATCAACCCGTCATCCGCCGTCGCTATCGAGGGGCAGGGTGGCGCTGCGCGGCCCGGCTGGAGTCCTTGCTTGCGTCTTCCGAGTTCGGCGCGCCTAGTTGTCGAGAACGAATCACATGTGGAAATGGTTGGTCGATACGCTGCGGTCCAATCCCGAGATCGCGGTCTTCGTCTGTCTGTCGATCGGCGCCTATGTCGGCAAGCTCTCCTACAAGGGCGTCGGCCTCGGCGCGGTGACCGGCACGCTGCTCGCCGCGCTCGTCGTCGGTCAGCTCGACATCACCGTCTCCAACGACGTCCGCTCGATCTTCTTCCTGATGTTCCTGTTCGCGATCGGATATTCGGTCGGCCCGCAATTCGTGCAGGGCATCGCCAAGAACGGCGTGCCGCAGGCGCTGTTCGCGGTGGTGGTGAGCGCGCTCTGTCTCGGCTCGGCCTGGCTGGCGGGGCGGATCGCCGGCTATGACGTCGGCTCCACGGCGGGCCTGTTCGCCGGCGCCGCGACCATCTCCTCGGCGCTGGCGCTCTCCGTTGATGCGATCGGCCAGCTCGGCGTCTCCGCCGCGGAGGCGACAAAGCTCGAACACGCCGTGCCGACCGCCTTCGCCATGACCTATATCTTCGGCACGGTCGGCGCGACCATGATCATCTGCGTCATCGGGCCGAAGCTGCTCGGCTTCGACCTCGTCGCCGCCTGCCGCGCCTATGAAGTGAAGATGGGTGGTCATCGCCATGGCCACGGCCAGACGGCGTGGCACCATTTCATCGCGCGCGCTTTCCGTGTCGATGCGGATTCGGGCCTCGTCGGCCGCACGACGGTCGAGGTCGAGGCCGCGGACGAGCATGGCCGCATCTTCATCGAGCGTGTGCGGCGCGACGGCAAGATCATGGAGGCGACCGTCGATTTCGTTCTGCAGGCGGGCGACGTGATCGGCGTTGCCGGCAGCCGTCAGAACGTCATCGGCATGGCGGGCCCGGGCGTGGTCGAAATCGAGGACGCCGAACTCCTCGACGTTCCGACCGAGGGCACGGAAATCCTGATCACCAGCCGCAAGGCCAATGGCAAGACGCTGGGCGACCTGGCCAAGCTGCCCAGCACGCGTGGCATCTTCCTGCGCCGGATCCAGCGCGGCGCGACCGGGGTCGAGATCCCGATCCTGCCCGCGACCGAGCTGCATCGCGGCGACGTGGTGACCGTCGTGGGGCGGCCACAGGACATTTCCCGCGCGATCGCCGCCTTCGGCCGTGCCGACCGCGCCACCGAGGAGACAGACATCGGGCTCGTCTCCGCCGCGATCGTCATCGGCGCGCTGATCGGCAGCGCCGTGCTGAAGATCGGCTCGGTGCCGATCACGCTGTCGTCGTCGGGCGGCGTGCTGCTCGCCGGCATCGCGCTCGGCTGGCTGCGCTCGGTGCACCCGACCTTCGGACGCATTCCGCCGGCCGCGAACTGGCTCCTGAACACGCTCGGCCTGAACATGTTCATCGCCGCCGTCGGCCTGTCGGCCGGCCCGAGCTTCGTCGCCGGCGTCCAGCAGCTCGGCGTCAGCCTGTTCCTGTGGGGCATGGTGGTGACCACCGTGCCGCTCATCCTCGCGCTCTATATCGGCAAGTACGTGTTCCGCTTCGACGACGCGATCGTGCTCGGCTGCTGCGCCGGCGCGCGCGCCTCGACGGCGTCGCTCGGCATGCTGACGGCGCGGGCGAAGAGCCAGACGCCGGCGCTCGGCTTCACCGTGAGCTGCGCGGTGGCCAACACGCTGCTGACGATCGGCGGCATGCTGATCGTGCTGCTCGCGGCCTAGGCGCGCGGGACCTGAAGCGGGGGCGGATCAGCGGTAGCTGACCCGCTCGGCCGCCTGCGGCGAGGTCATCGTGCCGAGCACGAAGGCGAGGTTGGCCGCCGCGATCAGCGAGGCGGCATGGGCGTCGGCCCTGGCCTGGCGGGCATCGAGCAGGCCGCTGTCGGCGGCCGTCGCGGCGGTGACGGTGCCGAGGCCGTTGCGATAGGCGTCGAGCGCCGCGTCATAGGTGACGGCGGCGGCGTCGGTGAGCTTGCTTGCGGCGCGGTAGGAGGCGAGCGACGAGCGCAGCGTGTTGGACGCCACGACCATTTCGCGCACCGCTTCCTCCTGCGTCTTGTGGAAGGTCGCGCGGGCAGCGGCGGCGCGTGATTCCGCCGCCTTGAGGTTGGCGGCGCGCAGGCCGCCGTCATAGAGCGGCACGGCGGCGCCGACGAGCACGCCGGTGCCGGAAGTCTGCTGGCCGATCGTCGGCAGGCCCGAGGCGTCGAAGCCGCCCGTGCCGGTGCCGGCGACGCCGGCCATGTAGACCTTGGGCATGAAGTCGGCCTTGGCGACATCAATGCCGGCCTGGCCCGCCTTCATCGCGGCGTAGCTCGCGAGCACGTCCGGGCGACGCGCCAGCGCCTGCTGGATCATCTCGTCGGTGGAGACGTCAGAGGGGGCCGGCAGCCGCCTGCCGCCGGAGTTCGCGATCTTGATCTGCGTGGTCGGCGAGACGCCCATCGCCGCCAGCAGCGCCTGGTAGGCGTCCTGCTGGAGGCCGGATGCCGTCACCTGGCGCAGCTCCGATTGCGCCACCTGCTGGCGCGCCTGCGCGACCTCGACGGTGGTGCCGATGCCGTTCTTCTCGCGCTGGACCGCTGCCTCGAGGATGGCACGGCTGTTGCGCAGCGACTGGCCGGCGATGTCGGTGCCCGTCTGGGTGGCGCCATACTGGTAGTAGGCGCGGGTGACGTTGAAGATCAGCAGCTGGTGCGCGCCGTTGAAGTTGATGTTCGCGGCCGTCGAGAGCTGCTTGGCGACTTCGGAAGCCGCCTTGCGCTGGCCGAAGTCGAACAGCAGCCATTGCAGCGCGACGGCCGAGGTCGTGCCGGTGACCGTGGTGTCGAGGTCCCGCGTCTGGCCGAGCACGTCGACCGGCGTGACGTTCTGCTGCGAGCCGCCGATGACGTTGGCGGAGATCGTCGGCAGGAAAGTCGATTCGGCGATGCCGACGGCGAGCGCCGCCTGCCGGGCCTGCTCCCAGGCGACGCGGGTCGCCGGATTGTTGCGGGCGGAGACGTCGATCAGCTCCGGCAGCTTGTAGACCTTGCCGGGCCGCGTCTCCGGCGGCGCGGGCAGGGCGGAGATGTCCGCGGGGCCGCGCACGCCGAAATCGGTCGAGGCCGGTCCCTGTTGCGCCGAGGCCGGCTGCGGCAGCAGGCTTGGGCCGGTCTTGCGGCCCTGCTGCCAGGGTTCGGTCGGCGAGGCCGGGGCCAGTTGCTCCGCATATTGCGCGCAGCCGGCGACGAGCGCGAGCAGGCCGGTCGAGACGGCGAGGCCAAGGGTCGCGCGGGTGCGCCGGCATGGTTTGGGAAGGCTCGCCATCATGCTCTCAGTTGATCAGGACATGCTCGATTCGCGCAATGCGCTGCGAGGCCAGTGTATCCGGAATGGGTGACGGAAGGTTTGCAGCCGGGTCCGTGCCGGAAGGCGTCGCGATCGACGTCGCGAGGCGCGTCAGGCGGGGCGCATCTGCCGGGTCCTTCGGGCCGACCACCAGATCGGCTCCGAGATGCTCGGCTTCGGCCATGACCGCCTCGAGGCGGCGCATGGTAACTTCGTCGGGACGCAGGCTGTCCGGTTCGAAATGGGCGAGCGCCAGCTGGTCCTGCGCCTGCCGGAGGTTGACCATCGCGGCCGAGGCCGCGTCGACGGCGCCGCGGCGATTGTCGTCCGGCGTTGCGGCGAGCCGCGCCAGCGCGGCCAGCGCCTTGGAAAGGTGCCCGCGCACGCCGTCGATGACGCCGACCGGCCAGATCTGCGTGAAGACGACATAGACCATGAAATTGCCGAGCAGGATGCCGACGATGCGGTCGCGCGCCGAATCCATGCTGATGCCGGGCTCGAAGCCCTGCAGGACCGTGAGCAGGAAGGCGAGGCCGATCTGGACGCCACCATAGGAGATCCGCTCGCTGCCCGACGTCACCCAGGCCGCCGGCAGCAGCGCCACGAAGACCAGCACCATCAGGCCGCCGACACTCGTGATGTTCGGAATGATGAAGAGGATGGCGGCGATGCCCATCGCCGCGCCGATCAGGCAGCCGACGATGCGCAGCGCCAGCTTGTGCACCGTCTCGCCGGTCGTGCCGAGCGCCGCGACGAAGCAGGTGATCATCGCCGTGTGGATGCCCTGCCAGTCGATGCCGACATAGATGATGTAGCAGAGCATCGCCGCCAGCGTCGTCTTCAGGGCGAAGCGCTGATAGCTGGGGTTGGTGAGCGCGTCGGACACGAAGAACGGCTCCTGCGCGATCGCCGGCCAGCTCGGATTGCGGTCGGCCATCTCGGCGTAGGTCTGCCACATCTCCCGGACGACCGGCTCGTCCGAGGCCTCAGTGTCCGGCGCCGGAACCGGCTTCCGGGCGGCGAGGGCGGCGGCGACGGCGTCGCCATGAGCGGCGAGGCGCGCCCGCTGCTCCGGCGGGGTCGTCTCCGGCAGGACGGATACGGCGAGCAGCAGGCGGTAGCTCTGCTCGACCGCGCGGGCCAGCCAATTGGTCTCGCGCTTCGGCACGTAGTGGAGGATGCGCGTCAGCAGGGCGCGCTGGTCCTGTTCGGCATTGCCCTCGCCGAGCAGGTCCCGCACCCGGCCGCGGCTCTCCGCGTTGCCGGACTGCAGCATGTCGGACACTGCCTTGATGCGCTCGCGCACCGTGTCGCGCAGCAGCCGCGAGGGCGGCAGCCCGACCACCATGTTGAAGCAGAGCATCAGCGCCATCGGCATGGTCACCATCTGCCAGGCGTAGAGCAGGCCGCGCGTCGCCGCCTCGCCGACGGGCGCCTTGCTGACCAGCGACAGCGCGAAGGTGACGACGAGCGCCATGTCGGAACCGAGCGGCCCGAGCTTGCTGACGGATCCGAGATAGACGAACAGGAAGGAGGCGAGCGCCATCACCGCGAGGCGCAGGAACGACACCTCGATCGTCAGGATGGTGAGGCCGAGCACCAGGGCGATGAAAACCGTGACCAGGATGGTCGCGCCGATCGCCAGCACGATGTTGGTCGAGGCGTCCTGCTTCATCAGGTAGATGATCAGGTAGCAGCCGATCGCCGGCTCGGGGATCTTGTAGATCATCGCCACCGCGGCCACGAGCGCGCAGAGCAGCGCGATCCGCCAGGTCATGCCGAACCGCCCTTCGAAGGGCTTGAGATCGTCCAGAACCTGGCGGGTGACCGAATGGGCCATCGGATCAGCAGGAACCGGCGCTGTGGACCACGGCGATCGCCGAGGCTCCCGCGCGCATCAGGTTTTCCGGCGGGTTGTCGAGCAGGATGCGCACCGGGAAGCGTTGCGAGACGCGCACCCAGTTCAGCGTCTTCGGCACATAGGGCAGGTTGCGCGGGATCGGCAGCAGCTCGTCCGAACTGACGCCCCAGCCGATGCCGACGACGCGGCCCTGGATCGGGATCGACTGGTTGGCCATGACATAGGCGGTGGCGCAGTCGCCGACCTCGATCTGCTTCAGGTCCGTCTCGCGGAAGGCGGCCGTGACGAACCACTCCTCCGTGTCGATCAGGGTGAAGACGGACTGGCCGGTGATGACGAATTCGCCGGTCGAGGTGTTCAGCCCGACGACCAGCCCGTCATGCGGCGCATGCACCACGGTGTCGGCCAGGTTTCTTTCCGCGAGCTCGAGCGCGGCCTTGCGCGCCTCGACCAGCGCCTCGGCGCCATCGGCCGTGCTGACCAGCGCCTCGGCCGCCTGTCGCTGCGCGATCGCCTGCTTCAGGCTGATCGTGGCGTCGCGCTTGGCGGTCGTCGCGTCATCGACCTGCTGGGCGGTGACATAGCCCTTGGGGCGGAGCGCGGTGAGGCGGTCGAGCGTCTGCGTCGCGAGATCGAGGTTGACCTGCGCGCGTGCCGCCTGCTCGACGGCGATGTCCGCGTTCGAGGTCTCGGCGCGGATCGTGCGCTGCTGGGCCGACAGCGCCGCCTCGGCGATGGCGAGATCCGCCTTGGCCTGGGCGACGGCCAGGCGATAGGGGACCGGGTCGATCTTGAACAGGAGATCGCCTTTCTTCACCCGCGCATTGTCCTTGATGGCGATCTCGATAATGCGGCCGGGCACGGTCGAGGAGACGTTGATGAGATTCGCCTGCACCACGGCGTCTTCCGAGGCCGGGTTCTCCTCGCTCGTGCGCAGGTATTTCCAGCCGAGCGCCACCGCGCCGGCGACGATGGCGATTGCGAGAATGCCGCCGAGCGACTTGCCGAGCCAGCCGGGCTTTTCCATGTTCAGCGACCGAAGATTGTGAGGGAGGTGGCGAAGGCGATGGCTGCGGCCAGGCTGACATAGACCAGTAGGCGGAGCGGCAGCCGATCATCGATGCCGAGCAGGACGAAGATGGCGCGAATCAGGACCGCGCCCAGAATGCCGACCGTCGTGCAGGCGAGCCAGGCCGGGAAATAGGCGCCGAACAGCGGGATGGAGGGCGCGCGCGCCTCGGCGCAACCTCCAAGCACGATCGCTGCCAAGGGCGCGATTCGCGCGCAATACAGGGATTTCATGGACTTCACGAGACGCCAGCCCCCGATTTCGAGCCGGCGGCTCGCATGTGTCGTGCGGACAGAATATCCGGTTCGATCCGGCCTCTGCAACCTGAGCCTGTCGCTGCGTCGGGCGGTCGCAGCGCGAGGCGGGCCACGAAACGGGCCCTTTCGGGGGCGCCGTGGGGCTGCAGGTTTCGACATCCGCCTGCAACCGCCAGTCGGCGTCCGGCCGGCCGTCGCGCGAAACCGGCTTGACAGCGACCTTTTGCCGGGTAGTCTAAACTTCAAGCGCAAGGCAACGGTGCCTATCTATGCGCTGACTTACTATCATTTCCGACGGCGTCCGAAGTTATTCGGGCGTGCGGTTGGCGGCAACGACGCCCACGGTCATTGGACCGGCGGGCGTTTTTTTGTTTTGGGCACTGTGCATGACCGTGAAGCACTATCGCATCGGCGTAATGTTCTCGACGACGGGATCGTATAGCGCCGTTGCCCGCTCCATGCTGAATGGTGCGCTGCTTGCCTTTCAGGAGGCCGGGGCGCTGCCCGGGCTCACGGTCGAGCCGGTCATCGTCAATCCGAATGGCGATCTCTCGCGCTATGCCGAACTTAGCCAGGAGCTGATCGCCTCCGGCATTCGCCACGTCATCGGCGGCTATACCTCGTCCAGCCGCAAGGAAGTCATTCCCTGCTTCGAGAAGAACGACGCGCTGCTCTGGTATCCCTCGCACTATGAGGGCTTCGAGAGTTCGAGCAACGTCATCTACACCGGGGCCTCGCCGAACCAGCATGTGCTGCCGCTGATCGACTACATGGTGGCCCATGCCGGGCCGCGGGTCTTCTGCGTCGGCTCCAACTATATCTGGGCCTGGGAGAACAACCGCATCCTGCGCGAGGCGATCGCCGACCAGGGCGGCCGGGTCCTGGCCGAGCGCTATTTCGCCGTCGGCGACGCCGGAATGCAGCAGGTCGTGGACGATATCCTCGCCGCCCGCCCGGACTTCGTCTTCAACACGCTGATCGGCACCAGCGCCTATTCGTTCTTCCGGCTGTTCCGCGCGACCTGCGTCGCTCGCGGCATCGACCAGCCGCGCCAGATCCCGATTGCCAGCTGCTCGCTGTCCGAGCCCGAGCTCGAGGAGATCGGGCCGGACGCCGTCGACGGACATCTGAGCTCGAGCGTCTATTTCTCGTCGCTCGACACGCCCGCGAACCGGGCCTTCACCGACAGCTACAGCGCCGCCTATCCGGACGGCCCGGCCGTGTCGGCCGATGCCGAAGCCTCCTACGACGCCGCCAAGCTGCTGATCCAGTCGCTGGCCGAGGCGGGCACCGACGAGGTGGCGGAGATCAAGCGGGTCGTCGGGCGGCAGCGCCTGGTGGCGCCGCAGGGCGATGTCTGGATCGATCCCCAGACCCTGCATGCCTGGCTGACGCCGCGGATCGGCCGCTCGACGGCGGACGCCCGCTTCGACGTGCTGGTCGAGGCGCCGGCTCCCGTGCGCCCGGACCCCTATCTCATCCAGACGTCGCCGCGCTTCGCGCTGTCGGCCCGGGTTCCCATTCTGAAGGTGGTGAAATGACGACACCCAGGCTGCTTCAGAACTTCAACGGAAGCCGCGGGCACATCGTCACCGCCCATCGCGGCGCTGTCGATGCGCTCGAATCGACGCTCGCCAAGCTTGGCGTCGCGGCCGAATTCCCGGCGATCGTCGATGGCCGCGCGGAGATCGATCTCGCGAGCCTCCATCCGGAGCGGGACATCCTGTTCATCGACGGTGACCTGGACGGCGTCCTGGCCACCGATCCGGACGCGCCGGGCCGCCATCTTCCGGTGCCCGTTGTGGGGCTGGTCGGCGTCGAGGCGCCGAGCCGGCTGAAGAACCTGATCCATCTCGGCGCGACGTCGTTCCTGCGCAAGCCGGTGCATGGATCGGTCGTCTATGCGGCGCTGGTGCTGGGCATCAACCAGTTCCTGCTGCGTTCGGACCTGCATCGTCGCCTCGAGGACATGGAGCGTCGCCGCAACGGCCGGCGCTTCGTCATCAAGGCGATCGTCAAGATGATGGGTTCGACCGGCATCGACGACGACGAGGCCTACAACCGGCTAAGGCGCGAGAGCATGCGGCTGCGCGTCAGCCTCGAAGACTACTGCGAGGAGTATCTTCGCAGCCGGGCCGAAAGGCCCGGACCCATGGCGTGCGGGGAAACGCACGGGCAGTTCGCCAACCAAAAATAGACCACCGAGGAGAAGACTACATGTCAGGATTGATGCAGGGAGGGCTGCGCGCAGCGGCCCTGGCGGGGACGTTTGTGCTCGGTTCCGGGGCGGCTTTCGCGGCCGATCCGATCAAGCTCGGCGTGCTCGAGGACCAGTCCGGCGACTTCGCCGCCGCGACGCTCGGCAAGGTGCACGCCATCCAGCTCGCCGCCGACGAGATCAACAAGGCCGGCGGCATCGACGGCCGGCCGCTCGAGCTCGTCATCTACGACACCCAGTCGGACAACACGCGCTACCAGGAATTCATGCGCCGCGTCCTGCAGCGCGACAAGGTCGACGCCGTCTTCGCCGGCTTCTCGTCGTCGTCGCGCGAGGCCTACCGGCCGATCGTCAACCAGTTCGACGGCCTCGCCTTCTACAACAACCAGTATGAAGGCGGCGTCTGCGACGCCAACATGATCATCACCGGCGCCGTGCCCGAGCAGCAGTTCTCGACCCTCATCCCCTGGATGATGGAGAACTACGGCAAGAAGGTCTACACGATCGCCGCCGACTTCAATTTCGGCCAGATCTCGGCCGAGTGGGTCCGCCGCATCGTCGAGGAGAATGGCGGCGAAATGGTCGGCGAGGAGTTCATCCCGCTCGGCGTCTCGCAGTTCTCGCAGTCGATCCAGAACATCCAGAAGGCCAAGCCCGACTTCGTCGTGACGCTGCTGGTCGGCACCGCCCAGGCTTCCTATTACGAGCAGGCCTCCGCCGCCAACCTGGCCCTGCCGATGGCGTCCTCCGTCAATGTCGGCCAGGGCTACGAGCACAAGCGCTTCAAGCCGCCAAGCCTGAAGGACATGTACGTCACCACCAACTACATCGAGGAAGTCGACACGCCGCAGAGCAAGGCGTTCGTCGAGAAGTTCAAGGCCGCCTATCCGGACGAGCCCTACGTCAATCAGGAAGCCGAGAACTCCTATCTCGCCGTCTATCTCTACAAGCAGATGGTCGAGCGGGCGAAGTCGACCAAGCGCGACGACCTGCGCGCCGAGATCGCCAAGGGCGACGTCTGCATGGATGCGCCGGAAGGCAAGGTCTGCCTCGACCCGAAGAGCCAGCACATGTCGCACACGATCTATCTGGCCAAGGTCGGCGAGGATCACTCGATCACCTTCCCGAAGGTCTGGGAAGACATCAAGCCGTACTGGCTGGGTGAGGCCGGCTGCGACCTGACGAAGAACGATCCGAGCGAGCAGTACACGCCCTCGAACCCGCCGCCGAAGTCCTAGTCGCGACGGATATCGACCGACGACGAGCGGGTGCCCTGCCTTTGCCGGGCACCCGCAATCCGTCCTCGGCGAGAGGTCGATCCGTTTCATCGCGTGACTGCCAAGACCGATGCGCCGCGCCCGGCGCGTCCCGGGTCAGAGGCGGCGTGCGCCCGGATGTGACCGGCTTCTGCAGCGAACTTCCGAACTCAAGGGCCCATTGACGATGGAAGCCATCACTTTCGCCTTCGCGGCGCTCTACCAATTTGGCGACGCCTTCGCCTTTCTCGTTCTGTCCGCCTGCGGCCTCGCGGTGATCTTCGGCATGATGGGCGTGATCAATCTCGCTCATGGCGAGTTCATCATGTGCGGCGCCTATGTGACGGTCTCCGGCGTTCATGCCGGGCTGCCGCTGCCGGTCGCCATCGCGCTTGGCGCACTCGTGTCGGCCGCGATCGGCGCGCTGGTCGAGCGACTGGTCGTGCGCCACCTCTATGAGCGCCCGCTCGACACCATCGTCGCCACCTGGGGCCTCAGCCTGATCGCCACCCAGGGCACGCTGATCGTGCTCGGCTCGACGATGACCGGCATCGGCACGCCGTTCGGCAGCTTCCAGATCGGCGGCTATTCCTATTCGGTCTACCGCCTCGTGCTGTTCGTCATGGCGATCGCCGTGCTGGCCGGGCTCTACATCCTGTTCAACTGGACGCGCTTCGGCGTCATGGCGCGCGCCACCATCCAGGTGCCGCACATGGCCGCCGCGCTCGGCGTCGACACCCGCTCGGTCTACAGCCTGACCTTCGCGCTCGGCGCCGGTCTCGCCGGGCTGACCGGCGGCCTGTTCGCACCGACCATGACGCTCGTGCCGACCATGGGCACGACCTTCATCATGGAGGCCTTCGTCACGGTGGTGGTCGGCGGCGCCGACGTCTTCCTCGGAACGGCGCCCGCCGCCGTCATCCTCGCCATCGTCAAGTCGGCGATGACGACCTGGAAGGGCCAGCTGTTCGGCCAGATCGGCCTGCTGCTCACCGTCATCGTCGTCATCCGGGTACTGCCCAGGGGCATTTCCGGCTTCCTGCTGCGCGAACGCGCCTGAGCCGGGGGAACATCAGCATGAACGCATTGACCCGTTTCTTCGCCAGGCTGGAAGGCCCGCAGACGATCGGCAGGGGGCCCGTCTTCTGGATCGGCTTCCTGGTCGTCCTGGCCGGCGCCTGCGCCTATCCGATGTTCAGCGACGGCTACACCGTCGGCAACACGGTCTACTTCTTCACCTGGGTCTTCATGGCCCTCGGCCTCAGCCTGATCTGGGGCTATGGCGGCTCGCTCAGCTTCGGCCAGACCGCCTTCTTCGGCATCGCCGGCTACAGCTACGGCGTGCTGACGCTGAACTTTGGCGCCGCCTACGGCTTCACCCTCGTCGCCGTGGTGATCGCGCTGGTCATCGCGGCGCTCGCCGCGCTGCTGCTCGGATACTTCCTGTTCTTCGGCCGCATCTCGGGCGTGTTCCTCGGCATCGTCACCCTGTCGGTGACGCTGGTGCTGGAACGCTTCATGGCGCAGACGGCCGGTCCGGAATGGGCGATCGGCAAGGCGCGGCTGAACGGCTTCAACGGCATGAGCAACATGCCGCCGCTGACGATCCCGTGGCCGGGCGGCGACGTCGTGCTCTATCCCGACGTGCAGCTCTACTACGTCGTGCTGGGCCTGCTGGTGCTGGTCTATCTCGGCCTGCGCATCCTGGTGAACTCGGCCTTCGGCAACGTCCTCGTCGCCATCCGCGAGAACCCGGAGCGGGCCGAGATGCTCGGCTATGACATCCGCAAGTTCCAGCTCGGCGCCTTCGTCATCGGCGCCGTCCTCGCCGGGCTTTCGGGCGTCCTCTACACGAGCTGGGGCCAGTACATCACCCCCTCCAGCATGGGCATGACGGCGGCGGCGCTGCCGATCGTCTGGGTCGCTGTTGGCGGCCGCTCCGATCTCACCGCGACGCTGATCGGCACGCTGGTGGTGCTCGCCGCCTTCCAGGCGCTGACCATCCACGGCGCCCAGTATGCGCTGGTCGTGATGGGCTTCCTGCTCGTGCTGACGGTGCTTCTGGCGCCGCGCGGCATCATCCTGGCGCTGGCCGGCTTCCTCGGCCGTCTCGGCAAGCCCAAGCGGGGAGACGCGTGATGGCAATCCTTCAGACCCGCGCGCTGAACAAGCGCTTCGGTGGCCTGCACGTCACCAACAATGTCGACCTCGCGCTGGAGCCGGGCGAGGTGCATTGCCTGATCGGGCCGAACGGCGCCGGCAAGAGCACGCTGTTCCGCCTCATCCTCGGCGAGCACAGCCCGAGCAGCGGCCAGATCCTGTTTGCCGGCGAGGACATCACCGCGCTGAAATCGTTCCAGCGCATCCGGCGCGGCATGAGCGTCAAGTTCCAGGTGCCGGGCATCTTCAAGGCGCTGAGCGTGCGGCAGAACCTCGAGACGGCGATGCAGCACCACTATCCCGCCGCGTCGCTGCATGCGGAGATCGACAGGCTGCTGGAATTCCTCAAGCTGACCGGCGAAGCCCGGCAGCTCGCCGGCAATCTCAGCCACGGCCAGAAGCAGTGGCTGGAGATCGGCATGGCGATCAGCCTGAAGCCGAAGCTCCTGCTCCTCGACGAGCCGACGGCGGGCATGTCGCCGGACGAGACCCACGCCACCGGCGAGATGGTCAAGCGCCTCAACGCCGACGGCATGACCGTGCTCGCCGTCGAGCACGACATGGCCTTCGTCCGCCAGGTCGCCGACAAGGTCACCGTCCTGCATCTCGGCCAGGTCTTCGCGCAGGGGTCGATCGACGACATCGTCGCCGACGAGCGCGTGGCGGCCATCTATCTGGGGCAAGCCCATGGTTAACGAAACATTGCTTTCGACGAAGGGCCTGCGCGCCGGCTATGGCGGCAAGCCGGTCCTGCAGGGCCTCGATCTCGACGTGCACAAGGGCGAGATCGTCGCCGTCATCGGCCGCAACGGCGTCGGCAAGTCGACGCTGATGAAGAGCCTGATCGGGCTGATCCCGTCGATGGAGGGCTCCATCCTCTATCGCGGGCAGTCGATCAACGCGCTGCCGGCGCACAAGCGGGCCCGCCTCGGCATCGGCTATGTACCGCAGGGGCGGGACGTATTTCCGCGCCTCAGCGTCGCCGAGAACATGGCCGTCGGCGAGCTTCGCAACGCGGCCAGCGACACCGAGCGCGAGCGTGTGCTGGATTATTTCCCCATCCTGCGCGAGCGCTGGTCGCAGCGCGCCGGCACCATGTCCGGTGGCCAGCAGCAGCAGCTCGCCATCGCCCGCGTGCTGATCGCCGATCCCGAGCTGATCCTGCTCGACGAACCGTCCGAGGGCATCCAGCCGAACATCGTGCAGGACATCGCGCGGATCATGGTCGAGCTGAACCGGGCGACGGGCGTCACCGTCGTGCTGGTCGAGCAGAACATCGACATGATCCGGGCGATGGCCCAGCGCTGCTACGTCATGGACAAGGGGCGGATCGTCGCCGCGCTCGACCGCGACGCGCTGGCCGATGGCGAAGCCATGCGCCGCCACCTCGCCGTCTGAACAAGCCCATCAACAAGGAGAACAACGATGTCGTGGCTCGAAGATTCCATCATGGCCCGCAAGGGGCTCGCCAAGGGGCAGGTGGGGTCGACCCATTCGATCACCGAGGCGGATCAGGGCAAGTATCACTATGTCTACGGCCCCTATGTGGAGCCGGTCCTGACCGTCGATCCCGGTGCCGTCGTTTCGGCCGAGACGCATGACGCGTTCGAGGGGCAGATCCGGTACGAGACCGACAAGCCGTCCGAGATCCTGAATTTCCCGTTCCTCAACCCGCAGAACGGCCCGATCTTCGTCAATGGCGCGGAGAAGGGTGACACGCTCGCCGTCTACATCAAGAGCATCGTCCCCCGCGGAGAGCAGCCGCGTGGCACCACGGTGATCATGCCGGACTTTGGCGGCCTGGTGCCGACCGGCGACACCGCCATGCTGAACGCGCCGCTGCCGGAACGGGTCAAGAAGCTCCACATCGACGAGAACGGCACGAAGTGGAACGACAAGATCACGCTGCCCTACGAGCCGTTCATCGGCACGATCGGCACCTCGCCGGAGATCGAGGCGATCTCGGCGCTGCAGCCGGACTATTACGGCGGCAACATGGACCTGCCGGATGTCGGCGTCGATTCCGTGATCTACCTGCCGGTCAACACCAAGGGCGCGCTGCTCTATCTCGGTGACTGCCACGCGGCGCAGGGCGACGGCGAGCTTTGCGGCGTCGCCATCGAGCATCCGACCGTCACCACGGTGCAGGTTGACCTGATCAAGGGCTGGTCGATCAAGTGGCCGCGCCTCGAGACGAGCGAGTTCATCATGTCGATCGGCTCCAGCCGGCCGATGGAAGACGCGGCCCGCATCGCCTATCGCGATCTGGTTCGCTGGATGGCGGCCGACTACGGCTTCGACGAGATGGAGGCCTACATGCTGCTGACCCAGTGCGGCCGTGTCCGCGTCGGCAACATGGTCGACCCGAAATACACGCTCGGCGCCTCGATCCTGAAGTCGTACCTCGTCTGAGCCTTCTTCCGTACGGATGAGGACGGCGTCGCGCCATTCGCGCGGCGCCGTTTTGCCTTTTGGAGTTGTCCTGGACGGCGAGCCAGCAACAAATCGACCATGCCGGCGTTGATGGTTTGTGAGGAAGGAAAGGAGTTTCCGCATGCCGGACGCCAAGGACGCGGGCAAGAAGCCGAAGGAAAAGACGCCGCGCAAGGCGCCGCCGATGCCGCCGGAGGGACCGCATGCGCGCCCCGAGCTCACCGACTACGAGAAGACGCCCGGTACCGGCTCGCTGCCGGATCCCAACACCAAGGGCGTCGACATCGGTCCGGGGTAGCCGGGTTGTCGCGGGCATTGGTTGCCGGTGGATCGATCTGGGTTAGTCTGGCTCGACGCGGTAGGTCCTCGTCGCGATGACACTCAGTCGAGAGCTTCTCCATGTCCCACATCACCTTGATCTCCACGGGTGGAACGATCGCCTCGCGGCGCGATGCCGAGGGCGACGACGTGGTGGCGAGCGTCTCGGGCGAGGCCCTGCGCGCCGGTCTGCATGACCCGCTCGACGGGATCGAGATCGTCGTCGACGAATTCAGCAACATCGGCAGCTATGCCATCGACCTGCCGCTCGCCTTCGCGCTGGCGCGGCGGATCAACGAGCACTTGGCCGATCCCGCCTGCGACGGCGTCGTCGTCACGCATGGGACCGACACGATGGAGGAGAGCGCCTGGCTGGCCGATCTCCTGCTCGAAAGCGACAAGCCTGTCGTCTTCACCGGCGCGCAGCGGAGCGCCGACACGCCGGACACGGACGGTCCGCGCAACTTGGCCGAGGCGGTCCGTCTTGCCGCGAGCCCGGCGGCGCGCGGCCTCGGCGCAGTCATCGCGTTCGAACAGGATTTCCACGCCGCGCGCGATGTCACCAAGACGCATGCCTCCCGCGTCGACACCTTCCGTTCCGGCGAACACGGCAAGCTCGGCGAGATCGACGGCGAGCAGGTCGTCGTCCATCGCCGCCCGCTCCTGCGCAAGAGCTATGCGCCGGCCCGCATCGAGAGCGACGTCGAGCTGATCCGCCTCGCCATGGGCTCGTCCGACCGGGCGCTGCGCTTCGCCGCCGCGAGCGGCGCCAGGGCGATCGTGATCGAGGCGTTCGGGCGGGGCAACGCGCCGCCGGCGGTGACGAAGGCGGTCGAGGAACTGGCCGCGGCCGGCCTGCCGGTCATCATCACCTCGCGCTGCCCGGAAGGCCGGGTCAAGCCGGTCTACGGCAAGGGTGGCGGCAAGGATCTGGAGCGCGCGGGCGCGATCTTCGCCGGCGATTTGTCCGGCCTCAAGGCGCGGATTCTCGCCTCGGTCCTGCTCGGCTGCGGCCTCGATCGCGAGGCGATGCGCGCCGAGTTCACGCTGCTCGGAGGGTGAATCTGAGGCGGTGCCACCTTCCACCTCTCCCTGAGGGAGAGGTCGGACCGCAGGTCCGGGTGAGGGGGACAGGCCTCTCCGGCGAGTTCGCAACCCCTCACCCCCCCGCGTAGCCCTCGACCAAACCCCGGGGGTGTGGGGGGGGGTGC
>JAEWAD010000115.1 GCA_023391905.1 Pseudomonadota bacterium
TGAGGGGCTGCGATATCTCCGGTGAGGCCTGAACCCCTCACCCGCCGGCCTCCGGCCGTCGACCTCTCCCCATGGGAGAGGTGAAAGGGGCCTTCGGCGGGGCTTGGTGCTCGGCTACACCCCCCGACATGCTGAGGAGCGGCCGAAGGCCGCGTCTCGAAGCACGCACGGAATCGCCAACGGCCAGCCTCAGAACACCGTGCCGTCGCTCTCGATCAGAAGCGGCGGGCCGCCGTCGGCGCGCTTTTCCTTCGCGATGCGGCGGCCGGCCGACCAGGTGCCGCCTTCCAGGATCTTGGCGAGCGGCAGTTCCTCGGCATCCATGCCGAGCTTTTCGCGGATGAGCTGGGCCGTGCGGTCGAGCAGGGCCACCGTCAGCGCCCGCCATTCGACGATGAACTCGTCCTCGGCCTTCCAGCGCCGGCTGGCGGCGCTCGAATTCTTCGGCACCAGCACGCCGAGATCGAGAAAGAGCCCGCCATTGCGGTATTCCGGCAGGCCGGTCAGCCCGTCGAGGTCGACCACCTCGACGCCGGTCCAGAGGAGCGGCTCGATCAGCGAATAGGTCAGCCACTGCGACAGCTTGTGGAACGGCATCAGGCCCGAGGTGGCGTCGTCGGTGACCAGCTTCTTGTGTTCCCAGGTGTCGCCGAGCGTCACGCCGTCGCGGAGCAGCCGGCTCGGCCAGATCGGCCCGAACGCCTCCAGCACCAGCTCCAGGATTTTCGGGGCCGACACCCGGCCGTCCTCGTCGGCGCTGGCGAGCACCGTGTCGAACAGGCCGCCGGGGCGCGCCTCCCCGGTTCCGAACAGGTCGGCGCGGTCGGCGACGACGCGGCCGAGCGCGTTCAGAAGCTTGGCGCGGCCTTCCAGCCCGACCATCGGGTTCTCGGGTGTGACCTGGAATCCCTCGGCGAGCTCGCTCGGTTCCAGCACGGCGAGCGCCGCCGCGTCGGCGCGGAGCGGATCGGTTGGGTCCTGCGAGAACAGGCCCGAGGCGAACATGGCGAAGCTCGCCACGCCGAGCCCCTCCGAGCGCGAAAACGTCTCGCCGGTCGCCGCCTCGTGGTAGCGCCAGTCCGGCCCGGCGCCGGCGTCGAGCAGCACGCTGACGATGGCGAGATCATAGGCGGCGCGGCCGAAGACGAGCGGATCGGTGATGCCGGCGGCGTCCACCAGCCCGCCGAAGCGGTCGATCTGCCCCGCCTCGAAATGGCGCCAGCGAGAATGGAACGGGATCGCGAGATCCGGATAGGTTTCCCGCGCCGTCTCGATGACGTAGTCGGCCGCCGCCGGCAGTTTTGTCAGATCGACGGTGAAATGGTCGAGTTTCCCGGCGATGCCGAGCTCGAGCAGCCGGTTGGCGCGCTCGCGCACGGCGCTGGCGGTGAGGAGGGAGGGGATCGAGGCCAAGGGGAAGCTCCGTGGTCAGGGGGACGCGATTGCCTCGCTCCGATTCCCTCCCCCTTGTGGGGAGGCTAGGGAGGGGGTACTCGCGCCGTCCTCTCAGATGAATGCAAGGGGGGCGTCGTCGCCCGATACAGAGCCGGTACCCCCACCCCGGCCCTCCCCGCAAGGGGGAGGGGGAAGAATGAGCCCTCAGTATTTCTCCAGCGGGCGGCCGACGGTGCGGGCGAGGTCGTCGGCGGTCGGCGGCGCGTCGGCGCTGAAATAGCCGGCCGCCTTCTTCGCCTCCATCTCGACCCGTGCGTCGATCGGGATCAGCGCCTCGGGAATCGGCACGCGTTCTCCGATCGTGATGCCCGAGCCGGTGATGGCGTCGTATTTCATGTCCGACATCGAGACGAAGCGGTCGATCCGGGTGATCCCGAGCCAGTGCAGAACGTCCGGCATCAATTGCTGGAAGCGGGCGTCCTGCACGCCGGCGACGCATTCGGTGCGCTCGAAATAGGTCGCCGCCTGGTCGCCGCCCTGCTGGCGCTTGCGGGCGTTGTAGACGAGGAATTTCGTCACCTCGCCGAGCGCGCGGCCTTCCTTGCGGTTGTAGACGATCAGGCCGACGCCGCCCTTCTGCGCCTCCTTCACCGCCTCCTCGATGCCGTGGATCAGATAGGGCCGGCAGGTGCAGATGTCGGAGCCGAACACGTCGGAGCCGTTGCATTCGTCATGCACGCGGCAGGCGAGCGTGCGCCTGGGGTCGGCGATCGCGTCGGCGTCGCCGAAGATGTAGAGCGTCATGCCGCCGATCGGCGGCAGGAACAGGTCGAGGTCCGGCCGCGTGACGAGCTCGGGATACATGCCGCCCGTCTGCTCGAACAGGGTGCGGCGCAATTGCTCTTCGCCGACGCCGAAACGCGCCGCGATGCCCGGCAGGTGCCAGACCGGGTCGATCGCCGCCTTGGTGACGGCGACGTCGCCATTGTCGTGCACGACCTTGCCGTCGATCGGGATGCGCTTCAGCCGGATCGCCTCGTGTATTTCCAGCATGGTGAGCCGCGCCCGGGTGACGGCGATGGTCGGGCGGATGTCGACGCCCTCGGCGATGCGATCGGAGAAGATGTCCGCCGCCAGATGGCCGAACGGGTCGAGCGAGACGATCTTGCCGGGCTCCGACCATTGCGGATGCGGGCCGATGGTGGCCGCCGGGGCGGTGTTGCGGAAATCCGGCCGCTGGATCGGGTTGAGCGCGCCGGACGAGACGGCGAGCGCGCGATAGAGCGAATAGGAGCCGCCATGCGTGCCGATGGTGTTGCGGTCGGCCGGGTTCGAGACCGTGCCGACGACCGGGCCGCGGCGGCGGGGGTCGGGATCGCCCCAGTGGATCGGGAAGCGGACCGGCGCCTGGGCGCCCGGATGCGAGGTGAGACGGATATGCGTCGAGCGGTTGATCGTCGTCATGATGCTCCAGCGAACTGGCCTTGAGCAGCAAGAATGATCCGCGACGCTGCGGAAGGGAAGGAAAATCGCGCAGTTGGCCTCGCCGTCATCCCCGCGAAGGCGGGGATCCATGCATCAGCAGCTTCGGGAGTTTCGTCGACCAGCAACCCGGCTGAATGGATCCCGGGTCAAGCCCGGGATGACGGAGAGGGTGGGACGATGCCACCGCCTCTCCGGCAAGTCAGGATAGGCCCGCTATCACCCCGTGCGGCTGAAGGCGAACAGCGTCTCCTGGCGATAGGTCTCGCCGGGGCGGAGGATCGCGTTCGGGAAATCCTTCTGGTTCGGCGCGTCGGGGAAGAGCTGCGCCTCGAGGCAGAGGCCGGAATTGGCGCCGTAGACCTCGCCGTTGAGGCCGGGATCCTGCGCCTTGGTCATCTGGCCGCCATAGAACTGCACGCCCGGCTCGGTCGAGCTGACGTCGAGCGCCACGCCGCCCTTCGGCGAAACGAGGCGGGCGATCGGATGCGGCGTCGCGCTCTTCTCGCGGGCGACGACGAGGTTGTGGTCATAGGTGTCGACGACCCCCGTCACGCCCTCGCCGACGCGGCGGCCGGCGCGGAAGTCGAAGGGCGTGCCCTCGACCGGACGGAACTCGCCGGTCGGGATCTTGCCGGCGTCGACCGGCAGGTAGGTCTCGGCCGGGATGGTCAGCACGTGGTCGCGGATCGTGCCGGCGCCGTCGAGGTTGAAATAGCTGTGCTGCGCCAGGTTGAGCGGCGTCGGCTTGTCGGTGGTGGCGCGGATCGAGGTCTTGAGCGTCGCCGGCGTCTCGATCGAATAGGTCAGCTCGACCTCGACCTTGCCCGGATAGCCTTCCTCGCCGTCCTCGCCCGTGATGCCGAGCGTCACGCTCGACGCATCGGCGCGGAGAAGCTTCCACACCCGCGTGCCAAAGCCCTTGAAGCCGCCATGCAGGTGGTTCGGCGCCTCGTTCGGCGAGACCTGGTAGGCGTTGCCGTCGATCTCGAAGCGGCCACCGGCGATGCGGTTGGCGAAGCGGCCGGCGACGGCGCCGAAATAGTTCGGGTTGCGCAGGTAGCCCTCGATCGTGTCGTAGCCGAGCACGAGCGGATGCGGCACGCCGGCGAGGCGGACGTCCTGGATCACCGCGCCATAGGTGATGATCGTCGCCGTGAGGTCGCCATTCGAGATCGTGACGGCTTCGACGGGCGTGCCGTCGGGAAGGGCGCCGAAGGAGCGGGAAGGCATGGGGGCATCTCCGGAAGTGCGTTGCGTCTGTCTCGCGATGTGTCTGGCTCTTCACCTCTCCCTGAGGGAGAGGTCGGACCGCCAGGTCCGGGTGAGGG
>JAEWAD010000139.1 GCA_023391905.1 Pseudomonadota bacterium
GATATGGGCGACGTAGAAATCGCCCTTCTTCGGGTCGGAATGGACATGCGCCTGGTCGAGCGAAGTCAAACCGGCGCCGCGGAGAAAACCCTGGATGGCGGCGTCTGGCGCGCCGACCTTCGGTCCCTTGCGATCCTCGCGGGTCGCGGCCGAATGGGTCGGGATGCCGGTGACGGTCAGCGCCAGGCGGCGCGGCGTCGAGAAGGCCTTGGCGCCGTCATAGTGCAGGCCGGCCTCGACGAGCGCGTCGGTGACGAGCTTCTTCAGATCCTCCGCCGCCTTGCGCTGCATGCGGGCGGGGATTTCCTCGGAGAAGAGTTCAAGCAGAAGATCGGGCATTTATTCTTTTCCCCCGGCCGGGGTTTCGAGCCAGGCGGCGCCGCAGGCCTTCGCCAGTTCGCGGACGCGCAGGATGTAGCTCTGGCGCTCGGTGACCGAGATCACGCCGCGCGCGTCGAGCAGGTTGAAGGCGTGGCCCGCCTTGAGGCACTGGTCATAGGCGGGCAGAACCATGCCGCCGGCGGCGAGCAGCGCCTGGCACTCCCTCTCGCAGTCGACGAAGCGGCGGAACAGGATGTCGGTGTCGGCGAATTCGAAATTGTGCCGCGAATATTCCTGCTCGGCCTGCTTGAAGACGTCGCCATAGGTGACCTTCTCGTCGCCCTCGCGGCCGTTGAAGTTCAGGTCGTAGACGTTTTCGACACCCTGCACATACATGGCGAGGCGCTCGAGACCGTAGGTGAGCTCCCCCGAGACCGGGTTGCACTCGATGCCGGCGACCTGCTGGAAATAGGTGAACTGCGACACTTCCATGCCGTCGCACCAGCACTCCCAGCCGAGGCCCCAGGCGCCGAGCGTCGGGTTCTCCCAGTCATCCTCGACGAAGCGCACGTCATGCAGCGCCATGTCGATGCCGATGGCGCGCAGCGAGTCGAGATAGAGCTCCTGCAGGTTCGGCGGGTTCGGCTTCAGGATGACCTGGAACTGATAGTAGTGCTGCAGCCGGTTCGGGTTCTCGCCATAGCGACCGTCCTTCGGCCGGCGGGACGGCTGCACATAGGCGGCCTTCCACGGCTTCGGACCGAGCGAGCGCAGCATGGTCGAGGGATGCGAGGTACCGGCGCCCACTTCCATGTCGTAGGGCTGCAGGATCGCGCAGCCATAGTCGGCCCAGAAGCGCTGCAGCGTCAGGATCAGGCCCTGGAAGGACCGGTCCGGGCGCATGTGGGGAGGAAGCGTGTCGAACACCGGCAAACCTTGAGAATTTGGACGCGCGCGTGATGCGACGCGAAAGCCGCGCACCCTAATCGCGCCGCGCCCGCGCGGTCAAGAAAGCAAGCCGCCCTGCACGATGCCGGCCGGCGGCCTTGGCCTTCGCGCGCGGCGCGAAGGCCCATCCGGCATGGATCGAATCGGTGTCTCGGGCCTTATCGAAGCGACCGGCGCTTCCTATGATCCGGAAGCCGGGTCGTTACCCTCGACCGAACTGCAAGGAGAATGCCCATGCCCCCCTTCAAGGCCGTCCTGATCGAGAAGGACGCGAGCGGGGCCCAGTCGGCCGGCTTCGCGACGCTGACCGATGCCGACCTGATGGAGGGCGACGTCACCGTCCGCGTCGAACGCTCGACCGTCAACTACAAGGACGGCCTGGCGATCACCGGCCGCGCGCCGGTGGTGCGACGCTTCCCCATGGTGCCCGGCGTCGACGGGGTGGGCATCGTCGAACAGTCGGCTTCGGCATGGTTCAAGCTCGGCGATCGCGTGCTCCTGAACGGATGGGGCGTCGGCGAGCTGCATCTCGGCGCCTGGGCCGAGCGGGCGCGCTGGAAGGGCGACTGGCTGATCTCGCTGCCTTCGGGCTTTTCGCCCGACGAGGGCATGGCGATCGGCACCGCCGGCTACACGGCGATGATGTGCGTGATGGCCCTGGAGCGGCACGGCATCGGCCCGTCCGGCGGGCCGATCCTGGTCACGGGCGCGGCGGGCGGCGTCGGCTCGGTCGCCGTGGCACTACTGGCAGGGCTCGGCTATCACGTCGTCGCCTCGACCGGCCGGCCGGAGGAAGCGGACTATCTGAAAGGGCTGGGCGCTGCCGAGGTCATCGCGCGCGCCGAGCTGGAGGGCAGCGGCAAGCCGCTTGCCCGCGAGCGCTGGATCGGCGCCATCGACGTCGTCGGCGGCGAGACGCTGGCCAACATCCTCTCGATGATCCGCTATGACGGCGCGGTAGCGGCCTGCGGCCTCGCCGGCGGCCTCGAGGTGTCGACGACGGTGGCGCCGTTCATCCTGCGCGGCGTGACGCTTTACGGCATCGATTCCGTCTATGTGCCGAAGCCGGTGCGCGTCGCCGTCTGGGACCGCCTCGACCGCGACCTCGACCGGGCCAAGCTGGCGGCCATGACGAAGCGCATCGCCTTCGACGACGTCATCGACGCCGCGCGCGACATCGTCGAAGGGAGGATCCGCGGCCGGCTGGTCGTCGAGATCGGCTAGGGGACGAGGTGCGTTGCGCCTTACCTCTCCCTGAGGCAGAGGTCGGAGCGAAGCTCCGGGTGAGGGTTTAGGGAACCCTCAGATTGAGCGCCGCGCTGCCGGAATTTGACGTGTGAAGCCGTAAACCCTCACCCGCCGGCCTGCGGCCGTCGACCTCTCCC
>JAEWAD010000183.1 GCA_023391905.1 Pseudomonadota bacterium
CGCCAGCTCTCGGGCGGCCAGCGCCAGCGCGTCGCCATGGGCCGCGCCATCGTGCGCGAGCCGGAGCTGTTCCTGTTCGACGAGCCGCTCTCCAACCTCGACGCCAAATTGCGCGCCGAGATGCGGACCGAGATCAAGCGCCTGCACAACCGGCTCGGCACGACGGTCGTCTACGTCACGCACGACCAGATCGAGGCGATGACGCTCGGCACCCGCATCGCGGTGATGAAGGGCGGCGTGATCCAGCAGCTCGCCGACCCGATGACCACCTATGAAAAGCCGGCGAACATGTTCGTCGCCGGCTTCATCGGCTCGCCCTCGATGAATTTTGTGAACGGCACGCTCGGTCGCGACGGCGAGCACGTCGTGCTCAAGACCGACGGCAAGGATCCGACGACGATCCGCCTGCCCCGCGTCAGCGCCAATCTCGACGCCCTCGCCGGCCGCAAGGTGGTGCTGGGCGTGCGGCCGGAATCCTTCTCGGCCGCCACCGGCGACGGCGCCGACCTCGTCGGCACGATCGACGTGGTCGAGCCGACCGGACCGGACACGCTGGTGGTGCTGACGCTCGGCGGCCAGTCGCTCACCGCCCGCCTCGGCCCGAAGCTCGCCATCGCCCCCGGCGAAACGCTCGGCCTGACGATCCATCCGGACTCGATCAGCCTGTTCGATCCGGACAGCGGCAACCGCATCGGCTGATGCGACCGGACCGCCTCAAACGACAGAAGGCCACGGAATACCGTGGCCTTCTTCGTATCCGCCCATGGCGAAGCCTTCCGTTCGCTAGTCGAGGCGGAGCCCCGTCTCGGCGTCGAAGAGATGCAGCCGCTCGGCCGGATAGGTGAGGTTGAGGGTCGCGCCGGCCCCCTGCTCGATCCGGTCGCGCACGGCGAGCACGATCTCGGTCGCGCCGAGGCGGGCCGAGACCAGCGTCTCGGCGCCCGTCGGCTCGGTGACGGCGACCCGCACCTGAAAGCTGTTTCCGTCGTCGGCCGTGGCGAGCGCGATGTGCTCCGGCCGGATGCCGAGGATCAGCTTGCGCCCCGCCAGCCCGGGCCGCAGCCCCGGCAGGGGCAGCCGCTCGCCGTCGGCGGTCACCAGGCTGGCGGAAACATCCGTCGCCTCGACCGTGCCGGGTATCAGGTTCATCGCCGGCGAGCCGAGGAAGCCGGCGACGAAGAGGTTGCGCGGCCGGTCATAGAGCTCGAGCGGACGGCCGGCCTGCTCGACGACGCCCTGGTTCATCACCACGATGCGATCGGCCATGGTCATGGCCTCGATCTGGTCGTGCGTGACATAGACCGTCGTGGTCCTGAGGCGCTGGTGCAGTTCCTTGATCTCGGCCCGCATCGCCACGCGCAACTTGGCGTCGAGGTTGGAGAGCGGTTCGTCGAACAGGAACACCTTGGGGTCGCGCACGATGGCGCGCCCCATGGCGACACGCTGGCGCTGGCCGCCAGAGAGATGGGCCGGCTTGCGCTGCAGGAGCGGCACCAGGTCGAGGATCTCGGCCGCCGCGCGGACGCGCCGTTCGATCTCCGCCTTCGGTCGCCCCGCCAGCTTGAGCGCATAGCCCATGTTCTCGGCGACGTTCTTGTGCGGATAGAGCGCGTAGCTCTGGAACACCATGGCGATGTCGCGATCGCGCGGCGCCAGGTCGTTGACGACCCGGTCGCCGATCGAGATCTCGCCCTTCGAGATCGTCTCGAGCCCGGCGATCATCCGCAGAAGCGTGGACTTGCCGCAGCCCGACGGCCCGACGAGGGTGACGAACTCCCCGTCGGCGATGTCGATCGAGACCCCATGGATGACGGGGGTATTCGCGTAGGACTTGCGAACCCCGTCGAGCGTCAGCGTTGCCATCCGACCATCCTTATCGTGCGGCCGCCTCAGGCGGCCTTGAGGTGCTGGGCCATGCGGATCAGGCCCTGCATGTAGCCGATGGCGTGAGCGCGGCCGCGATGGTTCCACGCCGTGTCGCCGTCCATCTGCGGCACGTGGTCGTCGAGCAGGAAGCCGTCGAAGCCGTTCTGCATCAGGAGCGCCATCACTTCGCCGGGATCGAAATTGCCCTCGCCGATGAAGCACTCGATGAAGTTCGGAACCGTGCCCTGCACGTCGCGGAAATGGATGTAGATGATGCGGCCCTTCGGCGCGAAGAACTCGATCATCTCGCGCACCGCGTCCTTGCCGCCCGGCATTTCCGAACAGCAGCCGAGGCAGAGATCGAGGCCCCAGGCGGCGCTGCCCTTGCTGATCTCATAGGCGCGCTTGAAGTTTTCCGGCCGGTAGAACAGCCGCGCGACGCCGCCGAGCATCGGCACCGGCGGATCGTCCGGGTGCAGCGCCAGCTTGACGCCGGCGGCCTCGGCCACCGGCAGCACGGCCTCCATGAAATAGGTGTAGTTGGCCCACATCGTCTCTTCGTCGATCAGCACCGTGCCGGGCTCGGCCAGCGGCATGGCGCTCTGGTGGCCGAGCGAGGTGGGCAGGAAGGCGCGCAGCTCCTCGATCGACCCGGCCGCGTCGACGACGGCCATGTCGAACTGGGTGTTGCCGGCGCCGCCGCGTCCCGGCGCCGAACGCTCGGTGCGCCAGACCGAGTTGGGCATGAAGTGATAGCCGAGCACCGGAATGCCGGCGGCGCCGACGGCGCGGATGGTGGCGCAGTAGTTCTCGATCTGCTCGTCGCGGCCCGGCAGGCCGAGCATCGCCTTGTGGTAGAAGTGCACCGGCACATTCTCGATCGCCTCGAGCTTGAGGCCGGCCGCCTCGGTCTTTACGACCAGCGCGCGCAGATCGGCCTCTTCCCAGCGATGCTCGCCCGGCAGCTTGGGCGTGTTCATCTGGATGCCGCTGGCACCGATCTGGGCGGCGAAGCGCAGCTTCTCGTCGGTGAGTTCGTTGAATTGCCCGACGGCAACGCGGATCGTCATGCTGGTTGTCCTTCCCGGATGAATTGAACGATGGAGAGCGGTCGCCGGCTCAGCCCTTGACGGAGCCGGCGGTGAGGCCCTGCACCATGAAGTGCTGGGCGACGAAGTAGAGGATCATCAGCGGCACCGACGACAGCACGGCGCCGGCCATCAGCGGCCCCCAGGGCAGCACGTCGCTGGTGATCAGGTAGTTGAGCGCGAGCGGCGTGGTGCGCTGGCTTTCCGACGTCACCAGCACCAGCGCCAGCAGCAGCTCGTTCCAGGCGCCGGTGAAGGTGAAGATCGAGACCGCGGCGATGCCGGGCGCCGACAAGGGCAGCACGATGCGCAGCAGCGCGCCGAACCGGCTCAAGCCGTCGATCATGCCCTGCTCTTCCAGCTCGCGCGGCACGCCGCGGAAATAGCCCTGCAGCAGCCAGGTGCTGAGCGGCAGCGAGAAGGTCAGGTAGACGAGGATCAGCCCGTGCAGCGAATTGCCGAGATTCATCCGCGCCATCAGGATGGAGAGCGGGATGAACAGGAGCGAGGTCGGCGTCAGATAGGCGAACAGGATGATGCGCCCGATCAGGCCCTTGAAGCGGTAGCGGAAGCGCACCATCGAATAGGCCGCGCAGGACGAGATCAGCACCGAGATCACGGTCACGGCGGTCGAGACGATCAGGCTGTTCAGGATCGGCCGCAGGAAATCCTTGTCGACCAGCAGGACGCGGAAATTCTCGAGCGTGAACACCCGCGGCCAGAGCGACGGCATGCGGTAGATCTCGCGCGGCAGCTTCAGCGAGGTGATCACCATCCAGTAGATCGGGAAGACGATCACGATCACGGCGACGACCAGGCAGAGATAGGTCAGGCCGCGGCCGATCCAGAAGCGTTGCCGGTCGGTCAGCACCGCCTTGCGCGCCTCGGGCCGGCGGACGGGATTGCGCAGAACCTGTTCCATCAGTCCTCGTCCTTCTGCAGCATCGAGGTGGCGAAGATCACCAGGATGGCGAGGACCGGCAGCATGGCGACGGAGACGGCGGCCGCCTCGCCGATGCGCTGGGTCTGCATGCCGAAATAGGCGAGCACCGGGAACACCATGGTGGCGTCGGACGGACCGCCCTGAGTCAGCAGCCAGACATGCTCGAAGGCATTGGCGGTCCAGATCGACGACAAGAGCGTGGTGACGATCAGCACCTGGCGGATGCCGGGGAACGTCACCATCCAGAAGCGCTGCCACGCATTGGCGCCGTCGACGCGCGCCGCCTCGTAGAGGTCCTTCGGGATCGACTGCAACGCGGCGAGGATGCTGATGAACCAGAACGGAAAGCCGCGCCAGACCGAGGCGAGGATCACCGACGGCATGGCCGTCTCGCGCTTGCCGAGCCAGTCGATGACATGCGGATAGATCCCGGTCTGGGTCAGGATCAAATTCAGCCCGCCGCCGATCGGCTGGTAGAGGACGCGCCAGGTCAGGAAGGCGACGAAGGCCGGCATCGCCCAGGGCAGCATCAGGAAGGCCCGGAACAGGCCACGGCCGGGCAGATGCTGGTTGACGAGCAGCGCCAGCCCAAGCCCGATCAGCAGCTTGAGGATGTCGGTCACCACCACCAGGACGACGGTGTTCCAGATCGCGCTGGAGAACACCGCCGTGCCGGCGAGATAGCGGAAATTGGCGAAGCCGACCCAGTTGCCGGGGCTGCCGACCATGCGGTCGGTGAAGGCGACATAGATGGCGTAGAGAAAGGGATAGGCGACGAGGCCGAGGATGAGCGCAATCGCCGGCAGCACCAGCGCATAGGCGAACAGGTGCATGCGGCGGCTGGCGGTGAGCCAGCGCGCGGCGCGCGGCGCGGCCTGCGGTTCAGCGGATGAGGACATGGTTTCTCGCCAGGGCGGCGCCGGCGGCAAGACTGCCGCCGGCCAGGGTCTCGAGCGGGCTCAGTACTTGTCGTAGATCGCCTGGGCCTGCGTCTGCGCCTCGTCCATCGCCTTGTCGAAGTCCCAGCCGTCGATGACGACGCGCTGCGCCATCTTCGGAATGATGAAGTTGGAGAACGCGTCGGCGAAGGCGGCGTTGTAGACGTCCGGATAGCCCGGCGCCGAGCCGTTCTTCACGAGGTCGAGCAGGCCGGCATGGATGGGATCGCTGCCGTCGAAGGCCGGCAGCTTGGCCTCGGCCTGGAGCACCGGGCCATAGATCGCCGACGCGTAGTAGGCGCTGGTGAAGGCTGGCTCGGAGAGATGGGCGAGCAGGGCCTTGGCCGCCGCCTGGTTCTTACTGGCGGCGGGTATCGCCCGCATCTGCAGCATGATCGGCGAGATCGTCCCGACCGGACCGGCCGGCAGCGGCGAATAGCCCGTCGTCTCGTAGAGCTCCGGATCCTGGCTCTTGGCGGCGAGGCCGACCGAGCCGGTATTGGCGATGAAGGCGGCCTGGCCGGAGAGATAGGCCTGGTTGTCGCCGGCGCCGTCCCAGGTGGCGTTGCCGGGCGGGAACACGCCCTTGTCCCAGGCGTTCTTCAGCCAGGTCAGGTAGGCGCGCGTCGCGTCCGACTTGATCGTCACCTTCTTGCCGGTGTCGTCGGCGATCCGGCCGCCGAACGACTGCATCACCGAGACCTGCACATTGCCGTCGCCGACATTCGACAGCGCCAGGCCGAGGCCTGAGACCGGTGCCTCGGTCACGGCGGCCGACTGCGCGACCAGCTCGTCCCAGGTGGCCGGCGCCTTGTCGAAGCCGGCGGCGCCGAGAAGGTCGGTGCGGCGCAGCAGCAGATTGCCGGTGACGCCGAACG
>JAEWAD010000230.1 GCA_023391905.1 Pseudomonadota bacterium
CGCCGTCATCCCGGGCAAGCGTAGCGCGACCCGGGATCCATTTCAGGCTCCGGCGGCAGGCGGATGGATGGATCCCGGCTTTCGCCGGGATGACGGCGGAGGGTGTGGCTCCGTCGTCCCTTGCAATCTCCCTGCGCCACCCCGACGGCGGCACTCCTTTCCTCATCTCTCCCTGAGGGAGAAGTCGGCGGCCGAAGGCTGGCGGGTGAGGGTTTGCGGCCTCGCGGACAAGTTCCCTCCGTCGTCCCACCCGCTCGCCGTCATCCCGGGCAAGCGTAGCGCGACCCGGGATCCATTTCAGGCTCCGGCGGCAGGCGGATGGATGGATCCCGGCTTTCGCCGGGATGACGGCAGAGGGGGGCGTGTGCTGAGGATAGAAGCGAAATGAGCGCCTATGCCGAACTCGCCGCGATGTCGAATTTCTCCTTCCTGGAGGGCGGCTCGCACGCGGCCGAGCTGATCGTCGAGGCGCATGCGCTGGGGCTGAAGGGGCTCGGCATCGCCGACCGCAACACCTTCGCCGGCATCGTCCGCGCCCATGACGCCTGGAGCAGCGAGGACTATGGCAATGCGCGCGCCGCCGGCTTCCGCCTCGTCGTCGGCGTCCGGCTGGTGTTTCGCGATGGCACGCCGGACATCCTCGCCTATCCCCGGGATCTCGCTGCTTATGGCCGGCTCTGCCAGTTGCTCAGTCTCGGCAAGCGCCGGGCGCCGAAGGGCGAATGCCACATCGATTTTTCCGACCTCGCGGCGCATGCCGAAGGCTCGCTCTTCATCCTGATGCCGCCGGCGCGGCTTTCTTCGGACAAGGGGGAGCTCGCCGCCGCGCTCGGCCGGCTCGCCGCGCTGGCGCCGGGGCGGACCTGGCTCGCCGCCGTGCTCTATCGCTCCGGCGATGACCGCCGCCGGCTCGCGAGCCTCTCGGCGCTCGCCTGGGACCACCGCGTCCGCATGCTCGCCGTCAACGACGTGCTCTACCACGCCGCCGAGCGGCGGCCTCTGCAGGATGTTTTGACCTGCATCCGCGCCAAGACGACGATCGAGCAGGCCGGGCGGCTTCTCGCGATGAATGCCGAGCGGCATCTGAAGCCGGGCGTCGAGATGGAGCGCCTCTTCCGCGATTTTCCCGGCGCCGTGGCGGAGACGGCGCGCTTCCTTGGCCAGATCCGCTTCACCCTCGACGAGATCCAGTATGAATATCCGCACGAGACCGTGCCGGACGGGATGACGCCGCAGGCGCATCTGGAGGCGCTGGCGCGGGCCGGCGCGGTGAAGCGCTATCCGGACGGCGTGCCGGCTGCCGTGACGGCGACGCTCGACAAGGAACTCGCCATGATCGGGACGCTCGGCTACGCGCCCTATTTCCTCACCGTGCACGACATCGTGGCGTTTGCGACCGGGCGCGGCATCCTCTGCCAGGGCCGCGGTTCCGCCGCCAATTCCGCCGTCTGCTATTGTTTGGGCGTCACCTCGGTCGACCCGAACGAGTACCAGCTCCTGTTCGAGCGCTTCCTCTCGCCGGAGCGCAAGGAGCCGCCGGACATCGACGTCGATTTCGAGCACGAGCGGCGCGAGGAGGTGATCCAGTACATCTACGAGCGCTATGGCCGCGACCGCGCCGCCATCTGCGGCACGGTGATCGCCTATCGGACGAAGAGCGCCATCCGCGAGGTCGGCAAGGCGATGGGCCTGTCGGAGGACGTCATTTTGGCGCTCGGCGGCACGGTCTGGGGCGGCGGCTGGGGCTCGGCCGTGCAGGACAAGCATATCCGCGACGCCGGCCTCGATCCGCGCAATCCGATGATCGAGCGGGTGGTCAGGCTGGCGATGGGGTTGCGGGGGTTTCCGCGTCATCTCTCGCAGCATGTCGGCGGCTTCGTGCTGACGGAGAAGCTCCTGAACGACCTGGTACCGAGCGGCCCGGCGGTGATGAAGGACCGCAGCTTCATCGAATGGGACAAGGACGACATCGACACGGTGAAGATGATGAAGGTCGATATCCTGGCGCTCGGCATGCTGACCTGCATCCGCAAGGCGTTCGACCTCATCGAGGAAGCGGGTGGGGCGCGCCACGCGCTGCACACCATCCCGTGGGAGGATCCGGCCGTCTACGACATGCTCTGCACGGGCGACTCGATCGGCGTGTTCCAGGTCGAGAGCCGGGCGCAGATGAACATGCTGCCGCGCCTGCGCCCGAAGGAGTTCTACGATCTCGTCATCCAGGTGGCGATCGTCCGGCCCGGGCCGATCCAGGGCGACATGGTGCATCCCTATCTGCGCCGCCGGCAGGGGATCGAGGACGTCACCTTCCCGTCGCCATCGCCGGAGCATGGCCCGGCCGACGAGCTGAAGCAGGTGCTGGGACGGACGCTCGGCGTCCCCCTGTTCCAGGAGCAGGCGATGAGCCTCGCCATGGTGGCGGCGCGCTTCTCGCCGGCCGACGCCAACGGGCTGCGCCGCGCCATGGCGACGTTCCGCCATCTCGGCACCATGCACAAATATGAGAGCATGATGGTCGAGGGCATGGTGCGGCGCGGCTATGAGCGCGATTTCGCCGAGCGCTGCTTCAACCAGATCAAGGGTTTTGGCGAATACGGCTTCCCCGAGAGCCACGCCGCGAGCTTCGCCCGCCTCGTCTATGTCTCGGCCTGGATCAAGTGCCACCACCCGGCCGCCTTCGCCGCGGCGCTGCTGAACTCGCAGCCGATGGGCTTCTACGCCCCGGCGCAGATCGTGCGCGACGCGCGCGCGCACGGCGTGCTGGTGCGGCCGATCGACATCAACGCCAG
>JAEWAD010000261.1 GCA_023391905.1 Pseudomonadota bacterium
GTGTCGCCATTGACGGCACCGGCTGCGGCGAGGGTCTGATAGCCGCCCTTGGCTGTGTCGGCGACGGCCGAGCCGAGCGTGATGTTCCCAATCCCGCCCGCGGTGATGGTCATCCGGACGCGGTCGAACAGCTTGAAGGCCATGCTTCACCTCAGTTGTAGAATTCTTTCCAGACGCCATTGCGGCCGATCCAGCCGATCGAGACCGGCTTCCAGGCGCCGTCATGCGCGGCAAAGATCTGCGAGGCCTCCCAGGCGCCGGAGCGCTGGACATAGAGACCACCCACGCCGCCGAGCTTCGGCGTGTCGAAGACCGGCGGCGCTCCGGCCAGATCCTCGGCGACGAGCGCGTGAACCTGGCCGAAGGCCGGCTGACCGAGGACCGGGGTCGCGGCGATCGGCGATGCGGCGACCAGCTGGTGCAGCTGTCCGAGGGTGGGCTGGCCGATAACCGGGGCCGCGCCCGGGATCCCCGCCGCGACCAGGGCATGCACCTGGCCGACGGCCGGCGAGCCGAGGACGGCCGCCGCGCCGGTGAGCCCCATCGCCTCAAGATGGTGCCCCTGCCCGACCGACGGCGTGCCGAGGTCGGGAGCGCCGCCAGCGATACCGGCCGCCTCGAGCTGATGGATCTGCCCGAGGCTGGCGGAGTCAATCTCGGGCGCAGCTGCCTGCAGCCCGTTCGCCGCAAGGGCGTGCACCTGGCCGAATGTCGGCACACCGATGTCGGACGCCGCTCCGATCAGGCCATCGGCCTCGATTTCGAAGAGGAGGCCGAACGTCGGCACGCCGAGCTCCGGCGCGCCGCCGACCAGCCCGTCGGCCTGCAGCGCATGCACTTGACAGAAGGCCGGCGACCCTACGTCGGGCGGCCCGGTCATGATGGGCTCGGCCACAAGAGCATGGATCTGGCCGAGCGCTGGCGTGCCGATTTCGGACGGCAGGCAGGTGAGGCCGTCTGCGATCAGGCCATAGCCAGCCTCGCCGACGATCGGCGTCCCCAGCGTCGGGGCCGCGCCGGTAATCCCGTCCGCATCGAGGCGGTGGATCTGGCCGAGATCGGCGACGCCGACGCTCGGAGCCTGCCCGTCGATTCCGACGGCGACGAGCTGGTGCAGTTGCCCGACTGCCGGCGCGCCGAGGTCCGGGCCGGCAGCCGTCAGGGCATCGGCCAGCAGGATGTGGGTCTGCGCTATGGTCGGCGCGCCGAGATCCGGGCCGCCGGCGACGGGCGGCTCGGCGATCAGCGCGTGGACCTGCGCGATGGCCGGGCTGCCGACGGTCGGCGCCGAGCCGGCAATGCCATTGGCGACCAGGGCATGCTTCTGGCCGACGGCAGGCGTGCCAGCGGTCGGGGCGCCGCCGGCAATGCCGCTCGCGATCAGGTCATGGCGTTGTCCTATCGTCGGGCTGCCGACGCTCGGCGCGCCTCCCGTGATCCCGTTTGCAACCAGTCCGTGCCGCTGGCCGACGGCCGGCGTGCCGACGACCGGCGCGGCGCCCGAGAGATTGTCGGCGATGAGCACGAAGGCTCCACCGGGCGCTTGCCGACCGAGCGCAACAGAACCAAGGGGAGCGGAGCCGAGCATGCGTCAGCTTTCGATCAGGCGATACCGGGGAGGCCGATGTCGAAGGCCGCTAGGGTAAACGGGTTCGGCGCCGTCAGCGGCTGGCTGTTGTTGACCGAGCCGGCGGCGAGCAGCCGGCTGTTCACCGTGTCGACAGCGGCCCAGTGCGTGACCGTGCCGCTCGTGCTGACCGCGCCGTCCGTGATCGCGGTCGAGGTGACCTTGCGGCCGGACGGCGACCGCGCGGCCGGCGAACCGAACGCACCGCCGGCCGAGAACGCCTTGCTGCCGAGCGAGCTCGCGCCGGTCGCCGCGGTATAGGTCGCCGGCTCGGACGAACAGACGTTAATCTGGTTGGCCTCGGTGTCGAGCACCTGCAGGCCGTTGTCGAGAATGCGGTCGTTGAAATAGGGCATGGGGAAAGCCTCGCGCTGGAGATGAAGGTCAGGCCGAAGCGAGGCTGGTGCCGCGCGCCACCGCCGCCGCCTCGTTTTCGTGGAAGCTGTCTTCGAGCGGCGCGCCGTCGCCGAGGACGTAGACGTACCAGCCCTTGGGGCCGAGCCAGTCGAGATAGGTGAAGGTCTTGCCGGCCTCGATCACATTGCCAACGGCGTCGAGCCGGCCGATCTGGTAGTGCGACAACGTCTTGTCGTCGGACAGCAGGGCCTCGGTAGCCTTGCCGGCCTTCCTGGCCGGGCCGCGCTCGACACGCACCTTGCCGCCGATATCGATCAGGTCTTCGTTGATGTAGGTGATGCTCATGAGAGGCTCCTGTTCACAATGGGACTTTCAGCCAGAGCGCGTTGTCGGGTGCCGGGCCGGTGGGGTTGTCGGTGCTGACGGTGATGTCGGTGATGCCGAGCTGGGCGAGAACGTCAGCGACACTGGCTCCGTTCGTGCCCGGCGGGCCAGGCGCCCCCTGCACGCTGGTCGGCCCGGCCCAGTCGCCGGAAGTCGCGCTCGCCTTCACGTAGAGCTCAAACGGCGTGACGTCGGTCCGCAGGAAGATCAAATCCTTGTCGGCCGTGTCATAGGCGGCGCGTTCGGCGAGCGTGCCGGTGGCGTCGGGCTGGAAGCCCCTGCCCGCCTCGATCGCGGCGATGATCGCGGTAAGCCGGGCGTTAATCTCGACCGCCGAGTGCCACCCAACGCCGGTTCGCAGGATCTGATAGTCGACTTCGTCGGTCAGCATCGGCCCCGGCCACGGCTTTTCCAGCGTCAGGCTTGTGTTGCTGTCGACCGTCGCGATGACAGCCCAGGTCGGGCCCTTGATCAGCGTGTCGCCCGGTTTCACCTGGCTCAGGAACGCCGTCAGCGCCCCGGTGACCGCCAGGCCGCCGGCGGCGAGCGAGATGGTGCCGGCGGAATAGGTACTGTCAGCCATGCGTGAACTCCTCAAGGGCGGTGGCAACGGCCGCCGGATGCGTGGCGGCGCGGATCGCGGCTTGCGCCGCTTGGCGCCGGACCTCGAGCGCGGCGATCGCCTCGGTTGCATTGGCGGCCTTGATCAGAACGGCATCGACCAGGCTGGCGACGTCGATCCCGGCCTCCCCTGCCTCCGCACGCAGCAGCGGCCCAGCGCCGCCGCCTGCGGCCCAGTGCTCGGCCTCGGCTGCCTTGCGCGCCCGGACGAGCGCTACTGGCGAGGCTGTCAGGTCAAACAGCATGCCGTCGGCCGTCTGGTTGAGACGCAACAGAGCGTCTGCCCGGAGCGCGTCCAGGTTCTTCGCGATCTGAAGTTTCAAGGGAGACTCCGTCAGCTGGCGGTGATGTCGGCCGCGAAGGGCAGATGTGGCCAGCACTCGACATGAACGTGATAGGCTGCCGGCATGGCCGACGAGATCTCGAGTACCCCGTCGTGGGCGACCGGCTCGCCGTCGACCGTTACGATGGCGCGGGACGGAATGCCGGAGAGCACAGCCTCGTCGAGGCCATTGGCGACGATCTCGGTCCGGCTCAGGGTGACCGGCATCGGCAGGCGCTGGCACAGCACACCAGCCTCGACGTAGCCCTCGCTCATCAGATCGAGCGCGGGCCGCTCAGGCAGGACCGCGAAGGGGATGCCGGCGGCGGAGAGTGATACCAGCCAATCCTCGGATGCCTCGCCGAAGATCAGCAGCAGATAGGGCTTTCCCTGTTCGGCGAGCATCTTGAAGTGCCCCTCGCCATAGGTGCCGATGAGATGCCAGATCCTGCCCGGCGTCGGGCCGTCTCCTTCATATTCGATGATCATGCTTCACCCTATGGGAAGGTCGAGAACGTAATAGAAGACGCGATAGGGCTGCGTCGCGCCGGGTTGGTAGGCCAACCAGTTCCTGACCGTCATGCGGTCGGTCTTAACGAGCGCGTTGAACACCCACTTCTCGTAGCGGCCGCCAGGCGTGATGCCAGTTCCGCCAGGGTTGCTGATCGAGCCGCCCTGCAAGTTGGACTGATCGTAGAACATGTTGGGCATGGCGCAGAGCGCAACGCTATCTGCCCCGAAGAGCCCACCATTCGAACCGATCTCGATCGGCAGACTGCCGTTAGTGCGGGCGCCGTAGCACCAGAGGTTCGTCGGATGGTGAATCGCGAGCAGCACAAACGGGATGAAGCCCGCATCCGGCCAGGTCACCACCTGCTGTTGGCCATAGCAGCCCGTCCCGACCGTGAAGCTCAGCACACCCGACGTCCGCACCCGCAGTGTCGACAGATTGCTGTCATAAATCAGGTCGGCAAAGGTCGGGTCTTCCATGTTCCCGCCGGGCGCGACGATGCGGAGACGCGGTTGGCCGTCGAGGGGGCCGAACTGGGCCGCAAGCTGCCGAGCCATTAGGGAAGCACCCTAGCGACCGCGACATAGCTGACTTCACGCGCGATCCCCGAGGAGACAAAGGTGGCGTCGGTCAACGAAACCGTACAGGTGATCGTGGTGCGAGCCCCATGATTATAGTGATACGGCAGGCGCAGCTCGCCGGCCGTGGAACTCGACTGGAACTCGATCATCGGTCTGTCGAGCAGCGTGAACGGCCACACGATGCTGACGCTGCCGGATGCCGGCACGCTGATGAGGCCCGCTTGGATGATCTGGGCCGGCCGGTTTCCGACCGCGATCAGCATGTCCTCTTCGGCCCCGGTCTGGGCGTTGACGCCCGGTGGCGAGACTCGGAACACGATCGGCTCGACGGAGAGGTCGAGAACGAAGGCCGGCTCCAGGCTCACGGCAGGCGGTCCCCCGGGATCTTCCAGACGATGTAGTCAAATCGGTACGTTGCGCCCGAGAACAGGGGATTGTCCTGGTTCCGGTCGAAGCTGCGATCAGCTCCCGGGTGAAGGGAGAAATGGCTGAAATCCGATACGACGAGGAACAGTGACGAATAAGGATCGTCGCCGAAGCTTGCCACCGTCCACCATTCATCTGCGAGGATCGAGTTCCCCGACCGACGCCGCACCGTGACGATCGGGCGGTAAGGCAGCGTGGGGAAGGTGTACTTCGCTCGGGTGCCGCCCTCGTTGCGACGCTTGAAGGTGCTGCTGATCGTCCCGGCCTGATGGATGCGCTCGATCCGATCCCAGCTCGAATGAAAATAGAGCTTGCCGACATCGTCGGCGGCGACCGTTCGCGCGTCGGCACCTGGCTTCGTTGCCTTGAAGGCAGAGACGCCGAGATCGTCATTGCCGAGCAGCCATGCGACTTCGAGCGCCATCAGACCTCGCGATAGCCGAGAATGCGGCCGGTCATCAGATCGATCTCCAGCTTGCCGCCGACGGCCGTCAGCAGGCCGCCCTGGATGACAAAGCCGGTGGTGCCGTCGGTGACGAAGAACTTGTCGACCGAGATCACGCAGCGCGCCACGCCGCCGACGATGTCGAGCAGGAAGCCCGCGTCCTTCCAGTCCGGCGTTCCCGGCACGCCGGCGTCGAGATAGATCTGGAACCGGGAATCAACGCCCGTCGGCGCCGCCGTCGCCTCAAACTTGACGAAGCCGCCGGCGGTCGCCTGGTCCGCCTTTACCGCGATCGTGGTCACCTGCGAGGCGATGGCCGCATCGCCATCGATCATCGCCTTGGTCACCTGCTTGATCGCCGCGGTGAGATTGCCGCGGATGGCGGCACGCTGCTCATAGGCCTCGCCGGCACTCTCGGCGCCGGCGAGCGCCAGCTGCGCGACCAGATCGTCGAGAGCGTTGCGCATCTCCTGCATGGAGCCGCGCGCGTCATTGGTGTTGAGCGCCAGCTCGTAGCGCTCCTGCTCGGAAAGGCCTTCCGACACGTCCGGCGTCGTGACGTCCAGCCAACCCGACCAGGCGACAGGACGCGGCGAGTTGGGGCGATAGCGACCGCGCGTCTGATAGGCAGTGAGGCCCGTCAGGTTCTGGCTGATGATGATCGCGCCCGCATCCCAGCGGTCCGTCTCGCCCTGGTAGATCATGGTGCCGTCGCTGGCGAGCCGCACCTCGAACTGGACGCCGTTGACGTCGTCGATGTCAGGGTCCCAAGACAGGCGGATACCTGCCTTGGCGCGGCCGAGGTCACCGAGGATCATCATAGGGGAAGCCGCCCAGTCGACGATGGTCTGCGGCGGCGGCCGGACGATCACGGTCGGCCCGGAAACGATCGGCCGCTCGTCGACCGAGGGCAGCCAGCTATAGTCCGACGGATCGACCTCGGTCAGGTTGAGGCCGATATTGAGGTTGGCGAGATCCTGCACCGCGTCGATGCGGAAGAGCTTCGTCACATAGCCATTCCGCTTCGACGTCCATGACGCGAAATCGTTCGGCTCGAGCAGGAACGCATCCGGCGGCATCGGGATGGCGTGCTGGCGGAACCGGCGCGCCTCATCCCGCGCCGACTTCATCAGCCGTTGCACCTGCGTACCCGACGACACCATGCCATAGCTGACGGCGGCAACCTGCCGGCGGCCGTCATCCTGCAGCTCGAGCGCAGGCGAATAGAGCGGCGGCGCGTCCTTGACTGCCCAGCCCTCACGCGGCTCGACATACTGGGCCGTCACCGCATTGATGACGGCCGCCAGCGACGGGAACGGCTCGAGCGTCTGCGGATCGGTCGACACGATGTCGTCATCCGTGAAGTGGAAGATCGACGTTCCCGGCGCGCCGGCCCGCGGCTTGTAGATGCCACCGATCTCGGCCATCCGCCCGTTGCAGGACTTCATCAGCTCTTCGAGGAGGTCGGCCGGCTCGGTGTCGAAGGTCACCTCGCCACCGGCTTCATATTGCGGCTCCGTGCCGCCGCCCATCTTGCCGACGGCGACGTCGCAGACGTTCATCGCAGCCGAGCAGGTGGAGATCGGCAGCTGGTAGCCGCCGACGGTCTGGCCGCCGAATACCCACTTCCCGTCGAAACGGATTCCGCGCACGACGTTGTAGGCTTGAACGATCGGGTTGCGCGACGCGGCGCTCCAGCTGACCGGATCGCCCCAAGCCTGCGCGCCATCACCGCCGGCGCTGCTATCTTCGCGCACGTCATAGAGCGGGATACCGTCCAGAACGAACTTCATCTGCGGATAGCCCGACCAGAGCGTATCGCTGACGCGGGCAGTGATGACAGCATAGGCGACGCCATGGCCGACGAACGAGGCGTCCCAAGGCCGCGTCGGATGCCCCTCGAACTTGGAGACGAGGAAGCTGTCCGCCTCGGTCTGCCTGCCCTCATGGAAGCGGATCCAGAGATGATCCTTGTCGCCGTTCCTATATTCCGGGATGGCGACACCCATGCCGACATTCGATGCTGGTTGAATGTAGGTGACCTTCGATCCATTCACCCAGACCTCGGCGAGGCCCTTCACCGGCAGGTCGGAGAGCGCGATCACCATGGTGACGAACGCATTCGGCGTCTTGTCGGCCTCGCCCCACTCGTCGACATATACGAGCGAGCCGGCCGTCATGGCTCGGCCGAGAATGAACGAGCGCGGGACCGTGCCACCGCTCTGCATCTTGCCGGAGGAACCGCCGGCCGCGCGTTGCGACTGTTTACGGCCCAACAGCGATTGCGCCAGGTAGGACGCACCGAGGCCGATGCCGAGCTTCAGCACACCTCCGACGATGCCCGAGAGAATTCCGCCCGAGCCGAGCCAGCCGGCGAAGGCGCCGAACAGGCCGACGACCGGTGCCGCCTCGGCAGCCGCCGTCGAGCCGAGCAGGATGAAGCCGGCGTCGATGATCAGTCGGATAGGACGCATCAGGGAATCCGGAATGCCTTGTCGGCCATGAGACGGTCGAGATTGCCGAGCCCTTCCGGCCCGAGGAATGTCACCTGTTCACCGGCGACGACGCCGAGTGCCCAGCCCTCGGCCGTATCGATCGCCGCGAGATCGCCGGCGCCGGCACGGATCGGGTGAATCTCTTCGAAGTAGTTGCCGACAAGCGCGACGAGGTCCTTGAAGCCGGCCCGCTTTAGCGTCTTCGTCGCACCGACAGCCGTCGAGTAGGAACCGCGAAACCCGGTCGCGAGATCGAGCCCGGTCATGGCGCGGACGCAGTCGGCCGCGAACAGCGCGCAGTCGTGCTGCCCCCAGGCGAACGGCAGACGCCGGTGGGCCTCGATCACCTCATGCAGCGCAATGCGCCACTCGGGCCTACGTTCGAGCGCCATCAACCAGCCTTTCCGCCCTTGCGGCCCCAGAAGAGTTCCCAGTCGCCGACGACGCCGGCATAGCGATAGAAATTGTCGCCCGGCTTGCGCAGGATCTGGCTCTCATGGCTACGGACATCGGGATTGGTCCGCGTCAGCTCGCGCGTGTGCGAGGCGCAGGAAAGCGTGATCTTGGAAACACCGCCCTCGGCCGGCGTCTCGATCGGCGCTTCGTCGATGAAGCCGATGAAGCGCGCCTTCGCCGGGGCGACGAGCACATGCGTTTCCGGGCTGAAATAGCCCCGCAAGATCTGGATCGGCGCATTCCGTGCGTCATAGTCCCGGACGAGCTGCTGCACGCCATCGTCGACGCCTGACAGTTCGACGCCGACGGTGCGAACCGACAAGTCCGAGAGCAACGGAATGTCGTCGATCGACGTCAGCGCGCCGCCGTTGAAGGTCCATTCCTCGGTGGCGCCGGTACGCCCGTTGACGATGTCGCAGGTGAACAACCCCGCGTCCGACCAGAAGCCAATCGAGACCGGCGCGCCGGTTATCCGATGCTTCACCGTCACCTGCAGGAAGTCGCGGGCCACAACCGTGCGCGCCGCGATCGCCTGGATCTCGGCGAGTTCCAGATACCGCAATTGAAGCTCCTAACAGCCGTGACCATATCGCGAGTTGTCCGGGGTCCGCCGGACAGAAAGGCAACATCAACGATCCATTGGAATGTCGCGATGAACATGCAAATCGCCCCCTCCAACCCGACCGTCGGAACTCGTTCAGGAGCGAAGGTAGATCCTTGGCTCATCATCTCGCAGGTCTTGCAGGGCGCAGTTGCCGTGGCGCAGCTGTCGAACCCTCCGGCAGGAACGACCAGCTTCTTCAGCAATAGCAGCACCAGTCTGAAGCCACTCGTGACGACGACGCTTGACCTAATCCATCATGCGGATCGGGCCATTCGATTGTTCGAAACAGCCCCACTAAATCCGCTTGATCGCCCGTTCAGAACCGGCAGCTCCTTGATCGTCCTCGCAGGCCAAGATCTGCGCGAATTCAACAGCATTCACTCGGGCCTGTGCCTCAAGACGAGTGGAGCTCACAGCTGGGCGGCGATGCTAACGCAGCACGCGCCTCCGATAGCCGAGCAGGTAAGTGCCGACGTGGCATCACTCGGAAACGTGCCAGCCCGTGTCGCAAACCTGTATGGCGGAAACGTCACCGGACGACAGGCTATAGATGAGGCGCTGCAAATTCTCGGCGCCTACTACGATGCCATGGAGCTACTGACTCGACCGAACAACGCCTAGTTCTAGGGGCGCCTTGAGCGCCCCTAGACTACCTGCACGGCGTCGAACCCGACTTTCGCTGCCATTCCTTCGGCACTGAGGTTCAAGCTACCAGGCAAGATCCTGAACTCGCCCGATGGCCGTTTCAGAGCTACCGACGTATTGATGGTAGCGCCTTGGCGTAAGGGCGGATGAACGATCAACTCCGACGCCATGCCGGCTCCGCTGGCCACTGTGCCAGCCACGACCTGATGAAGGGCCCGGCGACCGATCCCGAAGTCAAACGACAGCATGTCACCAGTCGAGATCACATAGCCCCCAGGCAAGCCCTTTAAAGTGAGACCGCCCGCAGTCGGGCCTAGTGCGGCGATCTGAACATCCGCGGTCCCAAGCAGAGCTCCCTCGGGATCGGCCTCCGGGAACTGGGCGCCCGGGTCCCAAGCATAGAAGCTGCCCAGCGAACCGCCCAAGGCGCCGATGAGAGCCCGCACCCGCCGCAACTGATCGAGCGTCAGGACCGAGCAATCCGCCTTCATCCGCCAAAGCGGCGAGCGCAGATCCTTAACCCGGATCTGGCCGCTCGCCTGGCCGGAAGTCTCCTGTCCATAGTCCAGCGTGAACGTCACGCCCGTCACGACGAGCG
>JAEWAD010000310.1 GCA_023391905.1 Pseudomonadota bacterium
CGTTCGGAAAGCGCACCGGCAGCTGGAGCGTCGAGCCGGCGACGCTGTCTGCCTCCGAGCGCACGGCGGCGGCGAGCCTCTATGTCGCGCTGGTGGCGGAGACCTGCCTCAGCTTGACCGGCTCGGAAGGGCCGGTGCTGGTCGAGGGCCCGTTCGCCCGCAACGCGCTGTTCCTGTCGGCGCTCGCCGCGCTGGTCGATCGGCCGGTGATCGGCCGCCCGGATGCGACCGGCACGACCGAGGGCGCCGCCCTCCTCGCCGACGGGCCGGACAAGGCGCATCCCGCCAGCCCCGACCCGGAACCCGCCACCCCGCTCGGCGGCGATTTTGCCGCCTATGCCGCGATGTGGCGACAGGCGGCCACGTCCTGACGTTGCGGCCGCGACCGCGACGCCCCTTGTCGTCGCCCCCCGTTCCATGACCACTATGGACCCGCGTTCCAAGGAGGATCCGGTGCAGAAATACGCCTTCAAGATGCAGCTTCACCCGGGCCAGGAAGCCGAATACAAGCGCCGCCACGACGAGATCTGGCCGGAGCTCTCGGCGCTCCTGAAGGAGGCCGGCGTCTCCGACTATTCGATCCACCTCGACCGTGACACCGGAACCCTGTTTGCCGTGCTCTGGCGCGCCGACGACCACCGCATGGACGACCTGCCGTCCCATCCCGTGATGCAGCGCTGGTGGGCCCACATGGCCGACATCATGGCCTCGCACCCGAACAACGAGCCGGTGGCGACGCCGCTCGAGACCGTCTTCCACATGCCGTGACCGGACCGATGCCCGAGACCCAGCCTGCCCCCGAAGGCCAGACCATGCCCCAAGCCACCGTCGTCCTCGACATCGGCAAGACCAACGCCAAGCTCGCGCTCGTCGACGCCGGGACGCGCGCGATCCTTGCGATCCGCACGACCAACAACGCAGTCCTCACCGAGGGACTGTTTCCGCATTACGACGTCGCGCGGCTGTGGAAGTGGATCCTGGAGGGGCTGAAGGAATTCGCGCCCCAGGCCGAGATCACCTGCATCGCGACGACGACGCACGGCGCCGCCGTGGCGCTGATCGACGGCCACGACCTGGTGATGCCGATCCTCGACTATGAGTACAAGGGGCCGGATTCCGTCGCCGAGGCCTACCGCCCGCAGCGCGGCGCCTTCTGGGAGACGCTGTCGCCGGACCTGCCGGCCGGCCTCAACATCGGCCGCCAGCTCTACTGGCAGCAGGAGACCTATCCGTCCGCCTTCAGCCGCGCCACGACGATCCTGTTCTATCCGCAATACTGGGTCTGGCGGCTTTCCGGCGCGACGGTCAGCGAGCCGACCATGATCGGCTGCCACACCGATCTCTGGAACCCCGAGGCCGGCACCTTCTCGCGCCTCGCCGACGACCGCGGCTGGTCGGAAATGGTGCCGCCGCGCCTGCATCCCTGGGACACGGCGGGAACGATCCGGCCCGAGCTCGCGGCGAAGACCGGGCTGCCGGCCGATTGCCGCGTCGTCGCCGGCATCCATGATTCGAACGCCAGCCTGCTGCCGCACATCCTGCGCCGCCGGCCGCCCTTCTCGGTGATCTCGACCGGCACCTGGATGATCTTCTTCGCCGTCGGCGGCTCGATCGCCGATCTCGACCCGGCGCGCGACTGCCTCGCCAATGTCGACGCCTTCGGCCGCGCCGTGCCCTCGGCCCGCTTCATGGCGGGGCGCGAATTCGCGCTGCTGACCGAGGATTCGAAGGTGGAACCGAGCGAGGCCGAACTCGCCCGCGTCCTCGACGACAAGATCATGGCGCTGCCGTCCTTCGCACCGGGAACCGGCCCCTACGCCTTCCAGGAAGGCCATTGGAGCCACGATCCGGCGACGCTGACGCCGGGCGAGAAGGTCGCCGCCGCCAGCCTCTATTGTGCGCTGGTCGCCGATACCTGCCTGCAGCTGACCGGCGCCGCCGGCCCGATCATCGTCGAGGGACCGATCTCGCGCAACGCGCTGTTCCTGTCGGCGCTGACCAGCGTCGTCGGCCGGCCGGTCATCGCCCGCGCCGACGCGACGGGCACCACCGAGGGCGCCGCGCTGCTGGCGACCGGCCCCGAAGGCGCCGGCCCCGGCCAGCCCGATCCCGAGCCGGCGAAGCCGCTGGCGCGGGACGTCGCGGCCTATGTCGCAGCCTGGCGCGACGCGCTCGAATAGGCGCGCGCTGACGCAGCGGCGCGGCCGATTGACCGCCGTGCCGGCTGCTGGCACCTTCGCTGGATCCGCGCCGCGGGGGAGACGCCGCCACCCGGCGGTCGACCGGCGCGATCGGGACCAGCGAGCATGTGTCACTGCATGGCTGCCGGAATGCCCCGGGCGCGCCCGCGTCCGCTGAGCTGCGAATTCCCTGCCGCGTGCGGGGGATGAGCATGACCGGCAAGCTGACGCTGGCCGCGCTCGAGGCGGAGATCGAGGCCGGCACCATCGACACGGTGATCGTCGCCTTTCCCGACATGCAGGGCCGCCTCGCCGGCAAGCGCTTCACCGGACGCTTCTTCCTCGAAGGGGCGCTGCACGAAACCCATGCCTGCAACTATCTGCTCGCCGCCGACATCGACATGGAGCCGGTGCCCGGCTATCGGGCGGCGAGCTGGGAAAAGGGCTATGGCGACTTCGTCCTGAAGCCGGACCTCGCGACGCTCAGGCGGATCCCCTGGCTCGAGGGCACGGCGCTGGTGCTGGCCGATGTCTGCGACCATCACGGCGACGACCTTCCGCATGCGCCGCGCTCGATCCTGAAGGCCCAGCTGAAGCGGCTGGCGGCGCGCGACCGAACGGCCTTCTTCGCCTCGGAGCTCGAATTCTACGTCTTCGATGAAACACCCGAGAGCGCGCGGGCAAAGCACTGGCAGGGCCTCGCCACCACCGGCGAGACGATCCAGGACTATCAGATCCTGCAGACGACGCGGACCGAGCCGCTGATGCGGGCGATCCGCAACGGGCTTTCCGGCGCCGGCATCCCGGTCGAGAACTCGAAGGGCGAATGGGGCCCCGGCCAGGAGGAGATCAACGTGCGCTATGCCGAGGCGCTGGAGATGGCCGACTGGCACGTCATCCTGAAGAACGGCATCAAGGAGATCGCCCGCCTGCAGGGCCGCGCCGTCACCTTCATGGCCAAGTGGCGCTACGACCTCGCCGGATCCTCGGCGCACATCCATTCCTCGCTCCGCGACGGTTCCGGCAAGACGGCGCTATTCGCCGATGCCGGCGATCCGCTCGGCATGTCGGCGACGATGAAATCCTGGCTCGCCGGCCATCTGGCGCATGCCGGCGAGATGACGCTGTTCCTCGCGCCCTACATCAATTCCTACAAGCGCTTCCAGGCCGGCACCTTCGCGCCGACCAAGGCGGTCTGGTCGGTCGACAACCGCACCACCGGCTTCCGCGTCGTCGGCGAGGGAAAGTCGATCCGCACCGAATGCCGGATCGGCGGCGCCGATCTGAACCCCTATCTCGCCTTCGCCGCCCTGATCGCGACCGGCCTGCATGGCATCGAGGAAAAGCTCGACCTGCCGCCCGCCTTCGCCGGCGACGCCTATGCCGCGGCGACCCTGCCGGACATCCCGAAGACCCTGCGCGCGGCAATCGACGCGCTCGACAAGTCGAGCGTCCTGCGCGCCGCCCTCGGCGACGAGGTCGTCGAGCACTATCTTCATGCCGCGCGCTGGGAGCAGCTCGAACAGGACCGCCGCGTCACCGACTGGGAGCTGCAACGCGGCTTCGAGCGTTCTTGAAGCGACGGTGCTCGCAGGAAGCAAGCCATGACCACCCCCCTCCTCCGGATCATCACCCCCGTCGACGGCTCGGTCTATGCCGAGCGGTCGCTCGCGACCGACGCCGAGGTGCTCGCGACGCTGAAGCGGGCGAGGGCGGCGCAGCGCGACTGGCGCGAGACCGGCGTCGCCGACCGCGCCGCGATCGCCACCCGATTCGTCGACGCCATGGTGGCGGAAAAGGACAAGGTGGCCGAGTTGCTCGCCTGGCAGATGGGCCGGCCGATCCGCTTCGGCCATGGCGAGATGCGCGGCTTCGAGGAGCGCGCTCGCTACATGATCGCGATCGCCGAGAAGTCGCTCGCCGATATCGACGCCGGCCCGAAGGAGGGCTTCCGTCGCTTCATCCGCCGCGAACCGCTCGGCGTCTGTTTGAACCTGCCGGCCTGGAACTTCCCCTACATGACGGCGCTCAACGCCGTGCTGCCGGCGCTCCTCGCCGGCAATGCCGTGGTCATGAAGCATTCGAGCCAGACGGCGCTGGTCGCCGAGCATTTTGCCAGCGCCTTCGAAAAGGCGGCGCTGCCGAAGGACGTGTTCCAGTATGTGAACATGTCGCACGAGGCGACCGACCGGGCGATCCGCTCCGGCCTCGTCGACCAGGTCGGTTTCACCGGCTCGACCTCGGGCGGCCGCAAGATCATGGCCTCGGTCGCCGGCGCGCCGAATTTCCCGGCGACGACACTCGAACTCGGCGGCAAGGACCCGGCCTATGTCCGGCCCGACGTCGACCTCGCCTTCGCGGTCGAGAACATCGTCGACGGCGGCTTCTTCAATTCCGGCCAGTCCTGCTGCGCGATGGAGCGCGTCTATGTGCACGAGGCGGTCTATGACCGCTTCGTCGAGGGCGTTGTCGCGACGGTCAACGCCTACAAGCTCGGCAGCCCGACCGATCCGGCGACCACGCTCGGCCCGGTCGTCCGCGCCGCCGCCGCCGACTTCATCCGCGACCAGGTCGACGAGGCGGTGCGCGCCGGCGCGAAGCCGCTGATCGACCCTGCCCGCTTCCCCGAGGCGAAGGCCGGCACGCCCTATCTGGCGCCGCAGGTGCTGGTCGATGTCGACCATTCGATGCGCTTCATGAAGGAAGAGACCTTCGGCCCCGCCTTCGGCATCATGAAGGTCCGGTCGGACGACGAGGCGATCCGGCTGATCAACGATTCCGAATTCGGCCTGACCGCCGCGATCTGGACCGAGGACCTGGAGGCGGCGGAGGCGATCGGCGACCGCATCGACACCGGCACCGTGTTCATGAACCGCTGCGACTATGTCGATCCGGCGCTCGCCTGGACCGGCGTCAAGGCGACCGGGCGCGGCGCCAGCCTGTCGGTCGTCGGCTACGAGCAGCTGACGCGGCCGAAGAGCTTCCATCTCCGCACCAAGACCACCTGATCGCCAACGACCACCTGACAGCCGCGCCAGCCGCAAGGACAGCCATGCTCGATCGCTACGCATCCCTGAACGCCAACTGGTCCTACCCGACGGCGATCCGCTTCGGCGCCGGCCGCATCGCCGAGCTGCCGGCGGCGCTCGCAACCGCCGGCATCACGCGGCCGCTCTTCGTCACCGATCCCGGCCTCGTGGCGCTGCCGATCGTGGCGCGCGCGCTGGCCATTCTCGACGCGGCGAAAGTCCCGCATGCGGTATTCTCGAAGGTCGACGGCAATCCGACGCTCGCCAATCTCGACGACGGGCTCGCCGCCTACCGCGCCGGCGGGCATGACGGTGTCATCGCCTTCGGCGGCGGCTCGGCCATGGATATCGGCAAGACCATCGCCTTCATGAGCGGCCAGACGCGCCCCGTCTTCGACTTCGAGGACCGGGCCGACTGGTGGACTCGGGCCGACGCCGCCGGCATCGCGCCTGTCATCGCCGTGCCGACCACGGCCGGCACCGGCTCGGAGGTCGGTCGCGCCGGCGTCATCACCGATCCGTCCGACCACACCAAGAAGATCATCTTCCATCCGCTGATGCTGCCGAAGGTCGTCATCGCCGATCCCGAACTGACGGTCGACCTGCCGGCGAAGATCACCGCCTGGACGGGCATGGACGCGCTGTCGCATTCGCTGGAGGCGTGGTGCAGCCCGTTCTTCCATCCGATGTCGGCCGGCATCGCGCTGGAAGGCATCCGCCTCGTCAAGGACTGGCTGCCCAAAGCATTCGCCGACGGCCACGACATCGCGGCGCGGTCGCAGATGCTGATCGCCTCGTCGATGGGCGCCGTCGCCTTCCAGAAGGGGCTCGGCGCCATGCATGCGATGAGCCATCCGAGTTCCAGCCTGCGCGGCACGCATCACGGCCTCACCAATGCGGTCGTCATGCCCTATGTGCTCGCCTTCAACCGGCCGGCGATCGACGACAGGCTGGCGGCCTTGGCGCGCTATCTCGACCTGCCGGGACAGAGCGCCGACGCCGTGCTTGACTGGATCCTGGCGCTCCGCCGCGAGCTCGCAATCCCGCATACGCTGAAGGAAATCGGCGTCGACGAATCGGTTCTGCCCGAAGCCGCCGCCATGGCCGAGCACGATCCTTCCAACGACGGCAATCCGAAGCGTCTCGACGCCGCCGAATACGACCGCCTGTTTCGAAATGCGATCAACGGGTTGCTTTGAACGCGCGATCACCCGCCACGCGGTCTTGCACCACCGCGCCCGACCAGCCATGAAGGACGCCATTCGCGTCCGGAGAACCATTCATGCCCACGCCTGCCGTCACGAGCCCCGACATCGTCTGCATCGGCGAGCCGCTGTTCGAACTCAACCAGGCCAAGGGCGACGTGGTATTCCGGCCGGGCCATGGCGGCGACACCTCGAACTGCGCCATCGCGGCGGCACGCCAGGGCGCCTCGGTCGGCTATGTCACGGCGATCGGCACCGACAATTTCGGCCAGTCCTTCCTCGATCTCTGGAAGCAGGAAGGTGTCGACACCCGCGCCGTCAAGCATGACGGCACCGCGCCGACCGGCATCTATTTCGTCACCCACGGCCCGCAGGGCCACGTCTTCTCCTATCGCCGCGCCGGCTCCGCCGCGAGCCGCATGACGCCCGAGGAACTGCCGGCCGACTACATCCGCGGCGCCAAGGTCGTGCACACCTCCGGCATCAGCCAGGCGATCTCCTCGCAGGCGGCCGATTTCGTCTTCGCGGCGCTGCGCACGGCGAAGGAGGCGGGCAAGCTCGTCTCCTACGACACCAATCTGCGCCTGCGTCTCTGGCCGATCGACCGCGCCCGCGCCGTCATCCACGCTGCGGCGGCGCTTGCCGACATCCTGAAGACGAGCTCCGACGACGCCCAGGAACTGACCGGCAAGAGCGATCCCGACGCCATCGCCGATTTCTATCTCGGCCTCGGCCCGAAGATCGTCATCGTCACCATGGGCGCCGAGGGCGCGCTGGTCGCAACGCCGGAAAAGCGCCTCGTCATCCCGGCAATCTCCGTGAAGCCGGTCGACGCGACCGGTGCCGGTGACACCTTCGACGGTGCGTTCCTGACCGAATATCTCCGCTCGAGCGACCCGTTCGCCGCCGCCCGCTACGCCAATGCGGCGGCCGGCCTCGCGACCGAGGGCTATGGTGC
>JAEWAD010000320.1 GCA_023391905.1 Pseudomonadota bacterium
CCTCGGGGCGCCGCCTTCCTGTTCTTCTCGGAACCGGACCTTACTCCGCCGCGGCGGCGAGGCCTTCGGTCGGCAGGCCGAGCTTGGTCGCGACGCCGATGCCGTATTCCGGATCGGCGCGGTAGAAGTGCACCAGCTGGCGGTTGATGATCTCGACCGGCACGCCCTGCATGGCGGCGGCGAGGTTGCTGAACAGGCGATCCTTCTGCTCGGCGTTGAACAGGCGGAACAGGTTGCCGGCCTGGGTGTAATCGTCATTGCCGAGGCGATGATCAAACCGGTCGGCGTCGCCCTTGATCTTCAGCGGCGGCTCCTTGACCGACGGATCCTGCTTCGGACCACCGAACGAATTCGGCTCGTAATAGGCGTCGTTGTTGGTCGCCGGCGGGAAGAAGCGCATGGCTCCGTCCTTGTGGTAGTTGTGTACCGGCACCTTCGGTGCGTTGACCGGCAGCGCCTCGTAATGCGTGCCGAGGCGGTAACGATGCGCGTCGGCATAGGAGAAGATGCGCGCCTGCAGCATCTTGTCGGGCGAGAAGCCGATGCCGGGAACGATGTTCGACGGCGAGAAGGCGACCTGCTCGATCTCGGCGAAATAGTTCTCCGGATTGCGGTTCAGCTCGAGGATGCCGACGTCGATCGGCGGATACTCGGCATGCGGCCACACCTTGGTCAGGTCGAACGGATTGTAGGACGTCTTGTCGGCGTCGGTCTCCGGCATCACCTGGACCTGCACCTTCCAGCGCGGGAACTCGTTGCGCTCGATGGCGCCGAACAGGTCTTCCTGCGTCGATTCACGCGTCTTGCCGACGACGTCGGCGGCTTCCGCGTTGGTCCAGTGCTCGTGGCCCTGCAGGGTCTTGAAGTGGAACTTGACCCAGAAGCGCTCGTTCGCGTCGTTGATGAACGAGTAGGTGTGCGAGCCGTAGCCGTTCATCTTGCGCACCGACGTCGGCAGGCCGCGGTCGGAGAACAGGATCGTGACCTGGTGCAGGCTCTCGGGCGACAGCGACCAGAAATCCCACATCGCCGTCGGCGAGCGCAGGTTGGTCTTCGGATGGCGCTTCTGCGTGTGAATGAAGTCCGGGAACTTCAGCGGATCGCGGACGAAGAACACCGGCGTGTTGTTGCCGACAAGGTCCCAGTTGCCGTCTTCCGTGTAGAACTTGAGCGCGAAGCCGCGCACGTCGCGCTCGGCATCGGCCGCGCCGAGCTCGCCGGCCACCGTTGAGAAGCGGGCGATCATCGGCGTCTTGGCGCCCGGCTGCAGCGCCTTGGCCTTGGTGTACTTCGAGATGTCGCCGGTCACGGTCAGCGTGCCATAGGCGCCCCAGCCCTTGGCGTGGACGACGCGCTCCGGAATGCGCTCGCGATTCTGGTGGGCGAGCTTCTCGACCAGCTGCCAGTCCTGCAGCAGGACGGGGCCGCGCTCGCCGGCGGTTTGGGAGTTCTGGTTGTCTGCGACCGGCGCGCCGGCCGTCGTCGTGAGTTTGTCTGTCATGGCGCCCTCCATGTTGTTGCGTGGCGACATGCGAGCCGCCCTTCGACATGGCGCTAAGATGCCACGCGTTTAGATCAGTTCCAATCATATTGATTACGACGTTCGATAAGAATAACTTATCGGGCATGACCGAGACCCGTTCCAAACGGCAAACGCCGTGATCACGCTCCGCCAGCTCCGCTATTTCGAGGCCGTGACGCGGCACCTGCATTTCGGCCGCGCCGCCGACGAATGCGCCGTGACGCAGCCTGCGCTCTCGCAGCAGATCCAGGATCTCGAGGCGACGCTCGGCGTCGCGCTGCTGGAGCGCGGCACGCGCAAGATCACAGTGACGCCGAAGGGCGAGGAGATCGCCCGCCGCGCCGTGCGCATTCTGGGCGAGGTGCGCGACCTGACCGACTATGCGCTGCATGGCGGCGACACGCTGACCGGCCCGTTGCGCCTCGGCGTGATTCCCTCGATCGCGCCCTACCTGCTGCCGAAGGCCCTGCCGCTGGTGCAGAGCACCTATCCCCGCCTCGAGCTCAACCTGCGCGAGACGCAGACCAATGCGCTCGTCGACGAACTCGCCCAGGGCAAGCTCGATGTCGTGCTGATGGCGCTGCCGGTGCGCGACGTAAATTTCGACAGCATGCCGCTGTTCGTCGACCGCTTCCTGCTGGCGACCAAGGCCGGCGCCGGCGCCGAGGCTCCCGCCTTCGCCAGTCCCGAGATGATCCCGCCGGACCGACTGCTGCTGCTGGAGGAAGGCCACTGCCTGCGCGACCAGGCGCTGACCTATTGCCGGATCCCGCGCTCGGAGAAGATGAGCGGCTTCGGCGCGGCGAGCCTCTCGACCATCATGCAGATGGTGGCCAATGGCTATGGCGTGACCTTGCTGCCGGAGATGTGCGTCTCGATCGAGGCGCGCGACGAGCGCATCGCGCTGTCGCGCTTCAGCGCGCCGGAACCGGAGCGCGAGATCGGGCTGGTCTGGCGCCGCTCGTCACCACGCCGCGCCGATTTCGAGGCCCTCGGCCACCTGCTGGTCACGGCGGCGACCGAAACGCCGGTCGCGATGCGGGAGCCGGCCTGATCACGGTGGCCCTCATCCGGGACGCCCGGCGTCGCGTCGTCAGGCCTTGACCGCGACCAGGAACAAGCGCGGGAAGCGGAGCAGCACACGCCCGTCGGCAATCGGCGGATAGAGCGCGGTGACCCGCTCGAGATAGGCCTCGAGGAAGGCCTCGCGGAGCTCGGGATCGATCACTTCGAGATAGCGCCGGAGCCCGGTCCCCTTCACCCATTCGACGATCGCCGCGGCGTCGGCAAGGGGGTGATTGTAGATCGTGTGCCAGACGTCGAGGCGGGCCGATTTCGGGCCGAGCGTCTCGAAATAGGTCGTCGGTTCCGGCAGCAGCTGCCGCCGGGTGTTGCGGTTGGCGAAGCCGGACGCCCAGGGGCCGGCATGGGCCACCTCTTCCATCAGCATATGCGTCGGCTCGCCGAGATTGTCGGGCATCTGCACGGCCAGCACGCCACCCGGCCGCAGGCAGTCCATCAGCCGCGCCATCACGGCGAGATGATCCGGTATCCACTGGAACAGCGCATTGGCGAACAGGAGGTCGACCGGCTCCGCCGGCGCCCAGCTGGCGACGTCGGCCTCGATGAAGGTCAGGCTCGGCAGGCGCTTGCGCGCCGCGACCAGCATGTCCGGCGCCCCGTCGATTCCGAGGATCTCAGCCTCCGGATAGCGCTCCGCCAGCAGCTCCGTCGAATTGCCGGGCCCGCAGCCGAGATCGACGATGCTCCGCGCCTCGGCCAGCGGTACCTGCGCCAGCAGGTCGCGAGCCGGGCGCGTGCGCTCGTCCTCGAACTTCACATATTGGCTTGCCGACCACGCCAGCTGATCCATCTGCCCCTCGTTCATTGCCTGCGATGCGCCTTCCTACCGCCGGTGAGGAGATAGGTTCGCCTGGCGCCCTGCATAGACCCGGCCGCCGACATTTCGATGACCACGGCGAAACGCACAGGTCACCCTGACAGTGTGATCGCCTTCACAGACACTTGCCGGCCCGAGTGGCATCGTCAACCCAAGTCAGGCAGCCGAAACGACCGGCAGCCAGGAGCAAGGGCCAGCCAAGGGAGGAGATGGCCATGACCAGCGAGCATCCATCGAACTTCCGGCACGGCCCGCGCGAGACGATTCATCGCGCGCCGCCCCGCGGACGCGTCGCCAACCGAATCCCGAGACCCTCGTCCCTTCGGGGTTGAGGAAGGGCGAGTGGTCCTGCCCCTGCCCCCCAAGACCCAGGCAGGGCTGCTCGCCGAAAATTCGCCCGGTCATCGCGGATCGGGCCAATCGCCATACCGGCAGGGCCGGTGGGGCGGCGGACGGTTCAGCTCGCTGCGCCGCAGAGCGCGGGCTGGGCCGTCCGTTGTTGTCTGCGAGGCCCGAATGCGCGGTCCGCGCTGCCGGCGCGATTCATTCCTTCGACTTTCCTGGAAGAATTGCTACGACCGTAGCGATGAATGCGCGAATCCAGCCCCTGCCGCCGGTCCTGGTCGACTATCTCGACGCCGTCGAGCCGGGTCGGACGACGCTATTCCAGCATGACGGGCTCGACGGATCTCCCTTCGCGAGCTGCTCGGCCTATCCCGCAGCCAAGATCGCCTACTATCAGGATCCGGACACGTCCGTCCTCTACGAGATCCATTTCGACCAGCAATCCAGTTCGACGGTGCGGATCGACCTCAACCACTTCGAGGTCCACAAGAAGCTCGGCCGCTTCAGCGAGCATGGCATCGAGGCGCGCGAAATCCGTTGGCTCGGGGTGATGGCATCCTCGGGACTCGTGCCGCGCCTGCTCGGCCACACGCCGGGCCTCCTGCGCATGAACTATGTCGGCGAGCCGACGCGACACTACAACCTGCCGGCCGACTGGCGCGACCAGGCGGACGCCATCCTCGCCGCCCTGGCGGCCGTCGGTTGCTGTCACAATGACATCAAGTGCGACAACCTGATGGTGCGCGACGGCAGGATCACGCTGGTCGATTTCGGCTGGGCGACCGCGAAAGGCGACGCGATCCCGGCCCATTGGCCGCAGGGCATCGGCCGCCAGCACCGGCTCGGCATCCACCGCTTCGACGATCGCCACGCGATCTACGCGGCCCTCGCCTCGGCCGAGCGCGACGAGGTCGACCGCTCGATCATCCTGCCGGCGTAGGGACGGTCAATCGGCGCGAAGCGCCCGTTCGACGGCAGCCTCGGCATGGATCGTCGTCGTGTCGTAGAGCGGCACGGCGCTGTCCTCGGGGCGGACCAGCAGCATGATCTCGGTGCAGCCCAGGATGATCGCCTCGGCGCCGCGCTCGACGAGCCGCGCCATCACGCCCCGGTAGATCTCTCGCGACGACGGCTCGACACGGCCCTGCACCAGCTCGTCATAGATGATCCGGTGCACGTCGGCGCGGTCGGCATCCTCCGGCACGAGCACGTCGAGGCCATGCTCGCGCGCGAGGCGGCCCTTGTAGAAATCCTGTTCCATGGTGAAGGCGGTGCCGAGCAGGCCGACGCGGGTCACGCCCGCCGCCTTGATCCGCTCCGCCGTCGGGTCGGCGATATGAACGAGCGGGATGCCGGTCGCCGCCTCTACGTCGGCGGCCATGCGATGCATGGTGTTGGAAGCGATGAGGATGAAATCGGCGCCGCCGCGCTCGAGCCGCCGCGCCGCGTCGATCATGAGCTCCGTGGCGGCGTCCCAGCGGCCGCTCGCCTGCAGCGCCTCGATCTCGGCGAAGTCGAACGACCACATCAGCACGCGCGCCGAATGCAATCCGCCAAGGCGGGCGCGGACGGCCTCGTTGATGATGCGGTAGTACTCGGCCGAGCTCTCCCAGCTCAGGCCGCCGATCAGCCCGATCACCTTCTGCGCCATGCCCGCCTCCTCCATGCCCGTGAGGGCCTCGCCAAAATGAAGCGGGCGGACCCGCCTTCCCAGGAAGGGAAAGCCGATCCGCCCGCGCAAGCCCGAAAGCGAGACGCTTAGCGCGTCAGCTTCTTGTACTTGATCCGGTGCGGCATCACCGCGTCATTGCCGAGGCGACGCTTCTTGTCTTCCTCGTAGTCGGCGAAGTTGCCCTCGAACCATTCGACATGGCTGTCGCCCTCGAAAGCGAGGATGTGCGTCGCCAGACGATCGAGGAACATACGATCGTGGCTGATGATCACGGCGCAGCCGGCAAAATCCTCCAGCGCCTCTTCCAGCGCCGCCAGCGTCTCGGTGTCGAGGTCGTTGGTCGGCTCGTCGAGGAGGATGACGTTGTTGGCGTCCTTCAGCAGCTTGGCGAGGTGCACGCGGTTGCGCTGGCCGCCCGAAAGCGTGCCGACCTTCTGCTGCTGGTCGCCGCCCTTGAAGTTGAAGGCGCCGGCATAGGCGCGCGTGTTCACTTCCTTCTTGCCGAGATAGAACACTTCGGCGCCGCCGGAGATTTCCTCCCAGACGGTCTTGTTGGAAGCGAGGTCGTCGCGGCCCTGGTTGACGTAGCCGAGCTTGACCGTGTCGCCGAGCGTGATCGAGCCGGAATCCGGCTTCTCTTCGCCTGTGATCATCTTGAACAGCGTCGACTTGCCGGCGCCGTTCGGGCCGATGACGCCGACGATACCACCCGGCGGCAGCTTGAACGAGAGGTTGTCGATCAGCAGGCGGTCGCCATAGCTCTTCGACAGGTTTTCGACCTCGATGACCTTGTCGCCCAGGCGCTCGCCGACCGGAATGACGATCTGCGCCGTCTGCAGCGTCTTGCTCTCTGCCCGCTCGACCAGTTCGTCATAGGCCTTGATACGCGCCTTCGACTTGGATTGGCGGGCCTTCGGCGACTGGGCGATCCACTGGCGTTCGCGCTCGATCGCCTTCATGTGGGTCATGTCCTCGCGGCCTTCCTGCTCCATGCGCTTGGCCTTCTTCTCCAGGTAAGCGGAGTAGTTGCCTTCGTACGGGATCGAACGGCCGCGATCGAGCTCGAGGATCCAGCCGGTCACGTTGTCGAGGAAGTAGCGATCGTGGGTGACGATCAGGATGGCGCCGGGATAGTCGCGCAGATGGCCTTCGAGCCAGTTGATCGATTCGGCGTCGAGATGGTTGGTCGGCTCGTCGAGGAGCAGCAGGTCCGGCTGCTCGAGCAGCAGGCGGCAGAGCGCGATGCGGCGCTTCTCACCACCGGAGAGGTTCTCGACCGAGGCGTCGCTGGGCGGGCAGCGCAGCGCGTCCATCGCCATCTCGACCTGGCTCTCGAGATCCCAGAGATTCTGGCTGTCGATGATGTCCTGGAGCTTGGCGCCCTCCTCCGCGGTCTCGTCGGAGTAGTTCATCATCAATTCGTTGTAGCGGTCGAGGATCGCCTTCTTCTTGGCGACGCCCTCCATCACGTTCTCGAAGACGTTCTTGGTCGGGTCGATCTTCGGCTCCTGCGCGAGGTAGCCGACGGTCGCGCCCTGCGCCACCCAGGCCTCGCCGGTGAAGTCCTTGTCGAGGCCGGCCATGATCTTGAGCAGCGTCGACTTACCCGAACCGTTCGGGCCGAGGACACCGATCTTGGCGTCGGGGTAGAAGGAGAGATGGACGTTCTCCAGCACCTTCTTGCCGCCGACATAGGTCTTGGTCAGACCCTGCATGAAATAGATGAACTGCCGCGCCATGAACTCGCTCCGAAAGCCCTCTTCGTCGAAAGGGCTGGATGATGGGAATTGGATTGCCGCTCTTCTAGTCGAAGCATCGGCCAGGGGCAACGCGGCGCGACAGCGCCGGACACAGCCAGCCTGTTCCACGCCCCGAAAGCCGGCGCCACGATGCGTCGGCCACCCCGACGTGAGTTGCCCGATCGGGAATCAGCCGGCCTTGAGATGGAAATCGACGCCCTGGGGGGCTCCAGAGCCGCCGCGCTGGCCGGTCGGCGCCGACTGGGCGGCGCTACTCGCGGCGGGCGCGCCGGACGCCGCCTGCATCAGCGTCAGCAGGCGTGTGGCGAAGGCCTCCTCGGAGGTCGGACGATAGGTGGCGGCGATCGTCGCGCGCAGGAGGGCGAGCCACGCATCGTCCGTCGCAGCGCGCTCGACGGCGGCGCACCAGCCGTCGAAATCATCAGCCGGAATCACCGGCATCAGGCGCTGCGTCGCCTCGGCCAATGCCTCGGCATCCGAGATCAGGACCGGCAGGCCGAAATCGAGACACTCGGCGGCGCCGAGCCCCCAGCCCTCGACATGCGACGGAAACACGCCGAAGCGGGCATTCCCGTAAAGCCAGGCGAGCTGGGGATCGCTGATCCCAGTCAGGAACACCACCTTCCGGCCGAGCTCGGGATGGGCCGCGAGGAACTGCCGGACCTCATCGACCATCCAGCCCCAGCGCCCGCACAGCACCAGTGTCGGCATGCGGTCGCCGAGCCGCGGCATCAGCTTCTGCCAGACACGCAGCAGCATGATGTGGTTCTTGCGGATCTCGATGGTCGAGCAATAGACCGCGAAGGGCTGCCCGGCGAGCGCGGCGAGCGGCTCGTCGCCCTGCTCCGCGATGCCTTCGCGCAGGAAGGAACCGAGCGGATTGACGCGGATCGTCGCCGCGCTGGGGGTCGGCGCGGCGTCGGCATAGGCCCGCCCGCGCCTCGCCGTCGACTCCGAAACGCAGACGACCTGGCGGCAATGCGCGAACATCCAGTCGAGGTCGCGCTTGAACTTCTCGGTGTGGCTGGGCTCGAAATATTCGGGCTGGTCAACCGGGATCGTATCGTGCAGCAGCGCGGTGATCGACGCCGCGATCGCATTGGTCCGGCGTCCGGCGACCTTGTGCATGCTGAGCTTCGACAGGAAGCAATGGGCATCGGGGTCGGACAAGGGATCAACCGTTGCCCCGGCGCGATCACGCCATCCGAACAGCGCCAGCCGGGTGCCGCGGATGAGCGTCTTCGCAACGCCGAATCCCAGACCCGTCCGATCCGATTGCAGGACGTAGGCCGCTGCAGCGCGGTCGAATTCGCGACCGGACAAATAGGCGCCGGCTCGGACCGCAGCCAGCGTCTTCATCAACCTGTACCAGGAACTCTTCTTTCCGTCCCCCTCAAGAGCCGCGGTGTGCCCTTCGAGCAGATCGACCAAGTAACGATGCTCACGTGGACTGAGGAGACGGCCCCTGCCATCCCGCTCTACCAGGAACATCCGGATGGGGAGCTCGTTTTGACGCAACGCCTGCCGAACAATAGCGCTCTCGACTCTCGGAATACCGACCGGAGGCAAGGGCCCCCACTGTAATGGCTGCGTAGCATCAACGTAAAACTCGGCCATTCAGCACATCGATCCGGAATCTGGTACAAATTTTGAAGTAAAATCCAGTATGATCCGCCAAATTGGCAAAACTTGGGCTGGCATAGACTGGATCCGCTCGACGACAATGTCACGCAATACATGGTTGCTACAGCGCGATCAACGCAACCTATAGGATAGTGTTTGAACGCCCTCGGATAGCACCAAATCGCGGACATTCCTGCAAAATGGGCACTGGACAGTTCTCATCCGAACCATATATGTAGCTACATACATTGTATGGAGCGACCAATATGGTGACCCATGACAATCGCCCGAAGACATTTCTCGGGCGACTTTCTCAGGTGAGCCGCGCCGTCCGCACCCATTTCGACGCAGAACTGAAGCAGGTCGACCTGACGCTCGCGCGCGGCCGACTGATGCTGCATCTGATCCGCGCCGAGCACACGGTCACCCAGGCGGAGCTCTCTGACGTTCTTGAGGTCGAGCACCCGACGGTCGTCCGCCTGCTCGACGGGCTCGAACAGTCGAACCATGTCGAGCGCCAGCCCCTGCCCGGCGACCGGCGCGCCAAGGCCGTCGTGCTGACGGAGGAGGGACGCGTCATCGGCCGGCGCGTGCTGCGCCTCACGGACACCATCAGCGACACGCTGCTCGAAGGCGTCGACCCGGATGACCTGGCCGTCACCGAGCGCGTGCTGCAGACCCTTTCGGACAATCTGTGCCGCCTGGCGGCCGAACGCGCGGAACAAGCGTCGACATCATGAGCACGGCTCTCGCCCTCACCAAGGAGCCCGACGCGCCAGCACCGGTTGCGGCGGCGACCGCCCCGGCCCCGGTCGTCGC
>JAEWAD010000355.1 GCA_023391905.1 Pseudomonadota bacterium
CCCCCGGCCTTCGTGCCCATGCCGCCGCTGCGCGCCGCAATCTATGCAGGATCGTCGTTGCTGCTCGGCCTGACTCAGGGCCTCGGCCTCAATCTGGTCTCCGCCAACCTGACCGGCCTGCAGGGCGCGCTGCACGCAACCCAGATCGAGATCAACTGGCTGACCGCCGCCTATATGGCGACCAACATCACCGGCACGCTCTTTCTCTATAAGGTGCGCACCCAGTTCGGCCTGCGCCGCTTTGCCGAAATCGGCCTCGTCATCTATGCGCTGGTCACGCTGGCCCATCTCTTCAGCAACGATCTGCGCTCGGCCATCGCCGTCCGCGCCGTGATGGGCATCGCCGCCGCACCGCTGTCGACGCTCGCCTTCTACTACATGCTCGAATGGCTGCCGCCGGCGCGGCGGCTGACGATCGGCATCGCCTTCGGCGTGCTCGGCGCCCAGCTCGCCGCCCCCCTCGCCCGCGTGATCTCGCCCGACCTGCTGCAGATCGGCGACTGGCACGGGCTCTACTGGCTCGAGGCCGGACTGGCGATGCTGAGCCTCACCGTCATTTTCGTGCTGCCGATCACCCACCCGCCGCGCATGAAGATCTTCGACCTCGAGGACTTCGTCAGCTTCCCGCTGATCGCCGTCGGCTTCGGGTCGCTCGCCATCGTCCTCTCGGTCGGCCGGCTCTACTGGTGGCTGGATACGGACTGGATCGGCTGGCTCACCGTCCTCGGCATCGCCGCCATCACGCTGCTGGTGATCATCGAGCTGCATCGCAGCCATCCGATCATCAACCTGCGCTGGTTCATGTCCTACGACATGCTGACCATCACCGGCTCGCTGCTCCTGTTCCGCTTCCTGCTCTCCGAACAGACCCTCAGCGTCGGCTTCTTCAACGTTCTCGGCCTGCAGAACGACCAGATGATCCCACTCTTCACGGTCATCCTGATCGCCACCCTCACCGGCTACATCTTCACCGCCTCGGTGATGACGATGGAGAACGGCGCCAGGCTGCATCTCGCCGCCCTGCTGATGATCGCCGCCGGCGCCTGGATGGATTCGCGCGTCACCAACCTGACGCGGCCCGAGCAGTTCTTTGTCAGCCAGGCCATGATCGCCTTTGCCGGCGCCATGTTCCTGCCGCCCGCGCTCGCCTCCGGCTTCCTGAAGGCGATCAAGGGCGGACCATCGTTCATCCTGAGCTTCCTCGTCGTCTTTCTCGGAACGCAGAGCATGGGCGGCGTGCTGGCTTCGGCAATTCTCGGAACCTTCCAGACGATTCGGGAGAAATTCCATTCGAGCGTCCTGACCGAACGCCTGTCGCTGCTCGACCCGCTCGTCGCGCAGCGCATCAAGGCCTACGGCTCGGCCTATGCCAGGGTCCTGCCGGACGGCTCGATGCAGAACGCCGAGGGCATCCTCGCGCTCGGCAAGCTCGCCACGCAGGAAGCCAACGTCCTCGCCTACCAGGACACGTTCCTGGTCATTTTCTACACCGCCATCGCCGCCCTCGTCCTGCTCGGGCTGCACACCCTCTATGTCCGCGCGCGCGCCGCCCGACCGGCGCCCGCCGCCGCGGCCTGACTGTTTCCTTTGATCCGAGACGCACCATCATGCAGATTAAACAACTCTTCAAATCCGGCATCACGCTCACCGCGCTCGCGGTCGGCATCGCCGGCATCTTCGTCGTCCTCTACGCGTGGCAGCTGCCGCCGTTCCGGACCTCGGTCGAGACGACCAACAACGCCTATGTGAAGGGCCAGGTGACGCTGCTCAGCCCGCAGATCCCCGGCTATGTCGTCGCCGTTCCGGTGCAGGACTACATGACCGTCAAGAAGGGCGACCTGCTCGTCCAGATCGACGACCGCATCTATCGCCAACAGCTGGCGCAGGCGCAGGCGACCCTGCTGCAGCAGCAGTCGGCGCTGTCGAACTTCGCCCAGAACCGCCTCGCCAAACAGGCCAGCCTCGATCTCGCCAAGGCACAATTGCAGAGCGCCCAGGCCGGGCTCGAAAAGGCCGAGCTAGACGACAAGCGCACGGGCACGCTGGTCGATCGCGGCTTCTCGACCCAGTCCTCGGGCGACCAGACCCGCATCGCGCTCGAGCAGGCCCGCTCGACGGTCGCGCAGGGCGAGGCGAACGTGAAGATCGCCGAACAGAACCTCGCTCTGGTCGATGCCGGCAAGCCGGCGCTCGAAGCGGCGGTGTCGAGCGCCGAAGCTTCGGTCAGGCTCGCCGAAATCAACCTCGACAATACCCGCATCGTCGCGCCGGTCGACGGCCGGCTCGGCGAGGTCGCGGCCCATGTCGGACAATATGCGGCCGCCGGCACGCAGCTGACCTCGATCACGCCCGCGACCGTCTGGGTCGTCGCCAATTTCAAGGAGACGCAGCTCACCCACGTCACGGTCGGCCTCCCCGTCACGTTCCGCGTCGACGGCCTCGGCGACGTCGAGCTGACCGGCCAGGTCAGCCGCATCTCGCCCGCCGCGGGTTCGGAGTTCAGCGTACTGAAGCCTGACAACGCGACCGGCAACTTCACCAAGATCGCGCAGCGCATCCCGCTCCGGATCGAGATCGATCCCGGCCAGCCCGCGGCGGCGGAATTGCGCCCCGGCATGTCGGTCGTCGTGCGGATCGACACGGCCGACAAGCCGCTGCCGGCCGTCGCCGCGCTTTAGCGGATCCGGACGCGACGGACGCCCTCAGCGCACCGTGACCGGGACCACCTGCACCATGTTGTTGCCGACGCCGATCCAGTTCCAGTTCTGCTCCAGCGGCTGGGACTGGCCGCTGGCGTCGGTGGCGCGACAGGAGAGGATGTGCTCGCCCGGCTTCGCCTCCCAGCCGCAGGACCAGCGCCGCCAGGCATAAGGCCCCTGCGGCGCATCGAGATCGGCCTCGATCCAGTTGCCATCCACGCCGAGCACGACGCGCTCGATCGGCGCCTCGCCGGACCAGGCCCGTCCCTCGATCCGGCAGGGTCCGGCAGGGACACTCCGCTTCCGCGTCAGGAAATCGGGGAAGCCCGGCGGAACCATCAGGGCGCGCGGCCGGATGCGGCGGACCGGTTGGCCCGGATCATCCGGCCCGGAGCGGTAGTGATAATTGCCAAGCTGGTAGTAGCCGTCGAAAGGTTTCGTCACGGCCTCGATCCGGGTCAGCCACTTGACGCTCGCCATGCCGTACCAGCCCGGCACAAGCAGGCGCAGCGGATAGCCATGCTGTGGCAACAGCGGCTGGCCGTTCATCGCATAGGCGAGCAGCACCTCCTCCCGGCGCGCGTCGGCGATCGACAGGCTGCGCGCGTAGTCGAGCTCCAGCCCCTTCTCGAGACCGTGGTCCGCCCCGGTAAAGACGATCTCGACGGCATCCGGATCGAGCCCCGCCTCGTCGAGCAGCCCGACCAGCGGCGTCCCGGTCCAGAGGCCGGTGCCGACCGCTTCCGTCACCCAGGGCTGGCTGACGGGCCGCGGGTGCAAGCGGGAACGGCCGTTGCCCGCGCATTCCAGCGTGACCGGCAACGTCACGCTTGGCCGGGAACGGATCGCCTCCAGCGTCAACTCGATTGGCCGGGCGACATGACCGCCGATCGCGAGGCGCCAATCGGCAAGCTCGATGATCGGAATGTCAAAATGGATCAGCAGATAGTGCAGGCCGAGCGGCGTGATGTCGTAACGCAGCGCCTCGAGCGGCATCGAATGGTTGCGGGCCGAGAGCTGCAGTTCCTCGGAGGTGAGCGGCCCCTCGGTCGGGCCGCGCGGCAGCGCCTTCGCCTCAAGCCTGGTCGCCGGACCGGTAACGTGCGCTTCGGACATGCTCGACCCCATGCGTCAGGACATTGCGTCGGACCTTGCCACCCAAGACGCAAAACCTAGCATGAACCCGGCGCGGCGTCAGGGCGCCGCGCCTTCGGAAAAGCCTGTCTCAGCCCGCCGCCAGCACCAGCTTCTTCAGATCGGCGCTCTCGTCCGCAGCAACCGCCTTGTCGAGCTGGAAGCCGGAGCCGAGCATGCGGCGGCCGAGCATATGGTCGGCGGCGCGATTGACCGAGTCGATCGCCACCAGCTGATCGCCGCGATAGTGGAACACGGAGAAGGAACCATCCTCCGGCCGACCGCGCAGCACGCTCGAATCGGCATCGTTGGAGAGGCCGACCATCTGCAGCTTCGCGTCGCCCTGGTCCGACCAGAACCACGGCACGGCGCGATAGGGCTCCGCCTTGCCGAGCAGGGTCGCGACGCCGGTCTTGGCCTGGTCGACGGCGTTCTGCACGCTTTCGAGCCGCACCGGCCGGCCAAGCGCCCAGTGGTGGAAAGAGACGGCGTCGCCCGCCGCGACAATATTGGGGTCCGAGGTCCGCATCGCCTCGTCGACGACGATGCCGTTCGAGATGGCGAGCCCGGCCGCCTCGGCGAGTTCGACGTTCGGAACCACGCCGACACCGATGATGACCGTATCGGCCGGGATCCGCTCGCCGGAAAGCGTCTCGACGGCAACGGCGCGGCCGTTCTCGCCGATGATGCCGTGCACCGGCGTCTCGAGCCGGACGGTCGTGCCCATGGCGCGGTGCAGGTCGAGGAAATAGCTCGAAATCGCCGGCGCGACGACACGGCCCATCAGGCGCGGCGCGGCTTCGAGCACGGTGACGGTCTTGCCGAGCAGCCGCGCGGTCGCGGCGAGTTCGAGGCCAATGAAGCCACCACCGACGACGACGACATCCTTGGCGATCGCAAAGCGCTGCTTCAGCCGGCGCGCATCTCCGGCGGTACGCAGCAGGAAGACGTTTTCCAGATCGACGCCCGGAACGGGCGGCACGCGGACGCGGGCGCCGGTCGCCAGCACCAGTCCGTCATAGGGCAGCGAATCCCCGCCGATCCGGATTCGCGACGCGTCGCGGTCGATGGCCGTCACCTCGGCGCCAAGCACCAGATCGACGGCGTTCTTCTCGTAGAAGGCGGCCGGGCGCAGTTCCTGCAGCTCGTCGAGTTCGGCCTTGATGAAGCCCTTCGACAGCGGCGGCCGGTGATAGGGGATCTCGCGTTCGGCCGAAACGAGCGTGACCTTGCCGTCGAAGCCGTCCGAGCGCAGGCTCGCGGCCGCCTGCGCGCCGGCGTGGCCGCCACCGATGATGATGATGTTCTTGCTCATGTCGCCCGCCTGTCCAAATGCGGCGCGACACTCGCACTCGCAGCGGGTCTCATGCAAGAGGCCCGGTCGAGGCCGCGCCGGGACGGATCAGATCGCCCGGCCATCCCGATCGAAGCGGTGGATGTGCGCCTCGTCGGCGGCGAGGCCGACGGTCGAACCCACCTCGAAATCAGCCTGGCCGACGATGCGGACCGTCACCATATCGGCCCCCTCGACAGCGACATAGACGAAGGTGTCGGAGCCCAGCTGCTCGAGATGGCTGATCTTGCCCTGCCACTCGCCGCCGGCCGGCACGACGCGGATATGCTCGGGACGGATGCCGATCGTCGTCGCGCCCAGCTTTTCTGCGGCCGGGCCCTTGAGGAAGTTCATCTTGGGCGAGCCGATGAAGCCGGCGACGAAGAGATTGGCCGGCTTGTTGTAGAGGTCGATCGGTCGCCCGACCTGCTCGATCTTTCCGGCGCTGAGCACGACGATCTTGTCGGCGAGCGTCATCGCCTCGATCTGGTCATGCGTCACGTAGATCATCGTGCCGCCCAGGAGGCGGTGCAGGTTGGCGATCTCGATGCGCGTGTTGACGCGCAGCGCCGCATCCAGGTTGGAGAGCGGCTCGTCGAACAGGAACAGCTTCGGCTGGCGGACGATGGCGCGGCCGATGGCGACGCGCTGGCGCTGACCACCGGAAAGCTCGGACGGCCGCCGCTCCAGCAGCGTCTCGAGATGCAGCATCTTCGCGGCCGCCGCGATGCGCCGCTCGATCTCCGCCTTGTCGACACCTTCCTGCTTCAGCGCCAGCCCCATGTTTCCCTTCACCGTCAGATGCGGGTAGAGCGCATAGGACTGGAACACCATGGCGATGCCGCGCTTCGCCGGCGGCGTCACGTCGACATTCCGCCCGGCGATCGTCACATGGCCGGAGGTCTGGTCCTCGAGCCCGGCGATGATCCGGAGCAGGGTCGACTTTCCGCAACCCGACGGCCCGACGAAGACGACGAACTCGCCCTCCGCCACGTCGAGATCGACGCCGCGGATCACGTCCGTCGAGCCGAAGCGCTTGGTGATGTTCTGAAGGGTCAGTGCGCTCACGAATTGGTCTCCCGCCATTCGACTCGAAGGAGGCGCGACGGCCCCGCCATCATCGGATTGATCGTCATAGCTTCACCACCCTGCCCTCGCGCATGCTCGTCTCGGCCGCGAGCGCGATCTCGAGCGAGGTGATCGCATCCTGCATGTGGCGCGTGAGGTCGACATCCTCGCGGATCGCCTTCAAGAGATAGGCCTGCTCGCGGTCGCAGAGCGCCTGGTGGCCCGGCTCGTCCTCGGTCGAGAACCAGCTGTCGGCCCTGGCGAAGCTGCCGTCAGGCCTGAGCTCGGAATGGTGGACGCGGATGCGCGCGGTCTTGGTATGCGTGTCGACGTCGTCCGACTTCGCGCTCTCGTCCATGACGATCGAGACGGCGCCGTTCGGGCTCATCACGTCCTTCACGAAGAAGGCGGCCTCGGAGATCATCGGTCCCCAGCCGGCCTCGTACCAGCCGACGGACCCGTCCTCGAAGATCACCTGCAGGTGGCCGTAGTTGACCTGGGTCGGCGCGATCTCGTCGGAGAGGCGGACGCCCATGCCGCGCACCTCGACCGGCCTGGCGTCGGTGATCTGGCACATGACGTCAACATAGTGGACGCCGCAATCAACCAGCGGCGAGGTCGTCTGCATCAACTGCTTGTGGATGTTCCAGCTCCCGCCCGAGGACTGCTGGTTCAGGTTCATGCGCATGACGAAGGGCGGGCCCAGCTCGCGCGCCTTGGCGATGAATTCGATCCAGGACGGGTGGTGGCGCAGGATATAGCCGATGACGAGCTTCCTGCCCGTGCGCTTCGCCGCCTCGACCACCGAGCGGGCATCCGCGGCGTTGGCAGCGAGCGGCTTCTCGACGAAGACATGCGCGCCCGCCTCCATCGCCGCGATGGCGAAGGGCGCGTGGCTGTCGGTGTAGGTGTTGATCGAGACGACGTCCGGCTTCAGCGCCAGCCCCGCCTCGAAGCTGTCGACGCGCGGATAGGCCTTCAACTCGTCCGGCAGGTCGACCTCGGAGCGATTGAACATTCCGACGATCTCGAAGCCGGGATTGGCGTGATAGGCGAGCGCATGGCTGCGCCCCATCTGGCCAAGACCGGCGACGAAGACACGGAGGGGACTAGTCATGAATCAACAACCTGCAATCGAAGAAGACGAATCATATCCCCTCCCCCTGTGGGGAGGGCTAGGGAGGGGGTACCGGCTCGACCTCCCGGGAAGACATGAAGAAGGGCGGCAAACCTGCGGACGCGGAGGTAGTACCCCCTCCCCCGGCCCCTCCCCACAAGGGGGCGGGGTGCAGGAAGAATCCCTGCCATCACTTCACCGCGCCCGCGGTGATGCCGCGAATCAGCTGGCGCGAGAAGATCAGGTAGAGGATCAGCACCGGCATGATCGCCAGCGACAGCGTCGAGAGCACGGCGTTCCAGTTGGTCACGTACTGGCCGATGAACATCTGCGCGCCCAGCGTCACCGTCTTGGTCGCCTCGCCCGGCGCCAGGATCAGCGGGAACCAGAGATCGTTCCAGATCGGGATCATGGTGAAGACCGCGACCGTCGCCATGGCCGGCCGGACCAGCGGCAGGACGAGGCGGAAGAAGATCGTGTATTCCGACAGCCCGTCGACGCGGCCGGCGTTCTTCAGATCGTCCGATACCTGCCGCATGAACTCCGACAGGATGAAGACCGCGAGCGGCAGTCCCTGCGCCGTGTAGACCAGGATCAGCGCCATCAGCGTGTTGACGAGGCCGGTCGCCACCATGCCCTGCAGGATCGCGACCGTACCGAGCCGGATCGGGATCATGATGCCGAGCGCCAGGTAGAGGCCCATCATCAGATTGCCGCGGAAGCGGTATTCCGACAGGGCGAAGGCGGCCATGGCACCGAACAACAGCACGAAGAAGATCGACGCGATGGTGACGATCAGGCTGTTCTGGAAATAGACGAGGAAATCGCCCTGCTTCAGCACCGTTTCGTAGCCGACCAGGCTGAACGTCTTGGCGCTGGGAAGCTGCAGCGGCGTGGCGAAGATGCCGGCGCGTGTCTTGAACGAGTTGATCAGCACCAGGAAGATCGGGAACAGCGCCAGCAGCGTATAGGCACCGAGCGCCAGATGGACGAGGCCGGTGCGGGCGACGGACGAGCGTGCTTTCGACATGGCCGGCCTCAGAACTGGTAGCGGCGGATGCGCCGCTGGATGACGAAGAGGTAGAGGCAGACGCCGGCGAGGATGATGAAGAACATCGTCGTCGCGATCGCCGCGCCCATGTTGGGATCGCCGAGCTGCAGCTGGAAGCCGAAGAAGGTGCGGTAGAGCAGCGTGCCCAGGATGTCGGTCGAGTAGTTGGGCCCGGCGATGGCGCCCTGCATGGTGTAGATCAGGTCGAAGGCGTTGAAATTGCCGACGAAGGTCAGGATCGACACGATGCCGATCGTCGGCAGGATCAGCGGCAGCTTGATCTTGAAGAACTGGCTCCAGCCGGTGACGCCATCACATTCAGCCGCCTCGAGCACCTCGTCCGGGATCGAGAGCAGCGCGGCATAGATCAGCATCATCGGGATGCCGATGTTCTGCCAGACCGAGACCAGCGAGACGGTGATCAGCGCGCTGCCGGGCCGGCCGAGCCAGGGCGCGAAGAACGCCTTCATGCCAACGATGTCGAGCAGGAAGGGCGCGATGCCCCAGATCGGCGACAGGATCAGCTTCCAGACGAAACCGACGATGACGAAGGACAGGATGGTCGGCAGGAAGATCGCCGTCCGGTAGAAGCTGCGGAACCGCAGTACCGGCAGCGACAGCAGCGCTGCGAGCGCGATGCCGATCGGGTTCTGCACGACCATGTGGATCAGGAAGAAGACCATATTGTTGCGCAGCGCGTTCCAGAAGCTGGCCGCCCACAGCGGATCGCCGAACACGGTGCGAAAATTGTCGAGCCCGACGAACACCGACTGGCCGTCGACGATGCGGAACAGCGACAGCCGTAGCGTGTCGAACAACGGGATGATCATCACCGCCGTGTAGACCAGCACCGCCGGCAGCAGGAAGATGGCGATGTGCCAGCGGATCGGCCGCTTCGCGACGACGTCCCGTTCAGCAGTGTCGAGCGTGGTCATCCGGAACCTGTCTTCGTCGTTGAAAGAGCGCCACGATCATCCGTGCCGCCGCGGGAGGTTCTGGCATGCCCAGGACCGTGACCGCGGGCGGACAATGCCGCCGTCACCCTGAACCGGATCCTTCCAGACGGAAAGGCCGGTCCAGGGCGGTACGAAAACCTCTCCCCGCGAGGGGAGAGGCGTTCTCGCCGTCGGCTACTGCGCGGCCGGCTTGTACCAGCTGTCGAGGCCCTTCTGCAGGCGCTCGCCGGCCTGCTGCGGGGTCTCGGTGCCGTTGATCACGTTGGCCGAGGAGATCCAGGTGTCCGTGTCGAGGTTCGGCGTGCCGCGCGACAGGATCTGGTTGTTCGAGCGGATCGTCGACTTGCACTTGGCGCGCCAGCTCATGAACTCCTGGGCGACCGGATCCTGCAGGGTGATCGGCGCGGAGGACAGGCTGAAGAAGCCCGGCAGCGCGTTCGAATAGAGATCCGCGAACTCCGGCGAGGCGACCCATTCGAGGAACTTCTTGGTCTCCTCGGGATGCTTCGACTTGGCGTTGGCGCCAAGGCCGATATCCGTGTGGTCGGAGATGAAGCACTCGTCACCGGCCTTGCGGACCGGCGGCGGGAACGCGCCCATCTCGAAGGTCGCCTGCGCGCGGAACGGCGCGATTTCCCACGAGCCGGCCGGGTAGATGGCGGCGCGGCCGAGCGTGAACAGGTTCTGGCTGTCGGGGTAGGTCTGCGCCTCGAAGCCGTCACCCATGTACGGGCCCCACTTGGCGAGCGTCGCGAACGGCTCGACCCACTCGGGATCGGTCAGCTTCTGCTTGCCGGCGATCAGCGCCAGACGGCCCTCTTCGCCCTTCCAGTAGTTCGGACCGATGTTCTGGTAGCCCATGGTCGAGGCTTCCCACTGGTCCTTCGTGCCCATGGCGAGCGGCACGTAGGTGCCGTCGGCCTTGATCTTCTCGAGCGCCGCGAAGAACTCGTCCTCGGTGGTCGGGACGGCGATGCCGAGCTTCTCGAAGGCTTCCTTGTTGTAGATGAAGCCGTGGATCACCGAGGCCATCGGCACGCAGAAGGTGGTCTTGCCGTCGTCGGTCTGCCAGGCCGACTTGGCGACCGGGCTGAAGTTCTCCATGCCGGCGAGCTCGTCGACAGCGGTCAGCTGGCCCTTCTGGTACATGGCGAGCGAGAGGTCGAACGGACGGCAGGTGATGAGGTCACCGGCCGAGCCCGCGTCGAGCTTGGCGTTGATCGCGGCGTTGTATTCGGTCGGCGCCAGCGGCGAGAACACGACCTTGATGCCGGGATTCTTCGCTTCGAAGGCCGGGATCAGCTTCTCCTGCCAGATCGACAGGTCGTCGTTGCGCCAGCTTTCGACCGTGAGCGTCACGTCCTCGGCGAATGCCGGGGCAATTCCGGACGAGAGCGCAGCGACGGCCGTCGCCAGCATCATCCGCTTCATGGTGGTGTTCATGTCAGGCTCCTCTCTGAACCGTGCGACCGCACCGCCGCGGCCGCATCGGCATTATCGAACGCCAGCCCCGGCGATAGCCGCCAGTGCCTTGCGCACGTTCCCATTGTTCTGGTTGAGCATTTCGCCCGCCGCGGCCGGGTCTTTCGCCCCGGCTGCGATCAGGATCGCGGGCTTCACGTGACCGCCCGCCGTTTCGAGCGCCGTCCGGGCGCTGGCCTCGTCGACGCCGGCGACATTGGCGATGATGCGGGCGGCCCGCGCGCGCAGCTTGCCGTTGTCGGCCCGGACGTTGACCATCAGCCCGTCATAGACGTGGCCGAGATGGATCGCCGTCATCGTCGATAGCATGTTGAGCGCGGCCTTCTGCGCTGTGCCGGCGCCCATCCGCGTCGAGCCGGCGATCACCTCCGGCCCGGAATCGAGATGAACGGTCACGTCGGCGCCTTCGAAGAGCGGCGCGTTGGCGTTGCTGGCGATGGCGACGCTGGCTGCGCCGGCGGCGATCGCGGCCTGCAATCCCGCCACCGTAAAGGGCGTCGAGCCGCTCGCCGAGATCGCGACGACGCAATCCTGCGGTCCAACGCCGTAGGCCGCGACGTCGAGGCGCGCCTGCACGGGATCATCTTCCTGCAGGCCCGAGAAATTGTGGATCAGGTCGAGCCCGCCGGCCAGGATGGTGACGATGCGGTCGTCGGGAACACCATAGGTCTGCGGGATCTCGAGCGCGTCGCTGAGCGCGAGCAGCGCCGGGCTGCCGGAGGCGAGATAGACGAGCCGGCCACCCGCCGCGAGCTTGTCGGCCGCAAGCCGAGCCGCCTTCGCCAGCGCGGGGATCGCCGCCTCGACCGAGGCGACGGCGCGGGCATGGCCGGCCTGCAGAGCGGAGAGGACATCCTCGTCGCGCCAGGTGTCGAGGCCGCGATAGCGCGGATCGGCGATTTCGGTCGACGGCGAAGCCTTGGTCTCGGTCATGCTCTCTTCTCGATGTCTGCGGCCTCGCCGGCGAGCGTCGCGGCGAGGGTTGCGGCCGTTTGCACGAGCCGTTCGGCCGAACCGGGCGCGAAGGCCCCGGGCATGCCGTAGTAGCGATGCGCCTCGTCGACCTCATAGCCGCCGAAACGATATTCCTCGGCCGGCGGGATGTAGCCCGGCACGCCGTCGGCGAAGCAGAAGACGAAGGAGCGGCCGCCGACGGGCATGCCGTCGATGGCCTGGCGGATCTGTCGCGCCGTCGCGGCGAAGATCTCGCCCGGCAGCGCAACGAGGCGGACACCGCCCCAGTCGAACACGGTGACGCGAAGCGGACATGGCGCGAGCGGTTCGCGCGCGGCGGTGTCGGCCCAGTCGGCCCAGCTTTCATAGAGCGCCGCCCAGGCCGGCGCGGCGGTTCGGCTGTCCGCCCGCCACTGCGCGCCTAGCGCGTCGAGCTCGGCCTCCTCCGGCCGCACCAGGTCGAGCGCGATCGGCGCCGAAGCGGCCGCGAAATCGCCGGATACGGATGCCTGGGGAGCCGCGAGCGCGGCCGCGGCGATGCGTTGGCCGAGACGCTCGGCATTGGCGAAGCTGCGAAAATCGGAAGGGGCCGTGCTGATCGAGCCATGCGGCGTGTCGCCGATGCCGGCGTCGCCGGCGCAGCCGGTCAGGAACAGGGCGACGGCGCCCGGGTGAACCACCTCGATCGCCGAACGGACGGCGCCGGGATAGTCCGCCGTCCAGAGCGTGTTGTCGGCGCCGAGCACGACCGGATGGCAGGCATAGGACAGCACCACGGCGATCCAGCCGCCCTCCTCGCCGCGAATGCGCAGTACCGGCAATTGCGGATCGGTGACGCCGCCGTCGTGACGACGGTTCTGCGCCACTTCCGGATCGGAGCCGTTGCCGAACGTGATCCGTGCGGGCCGCCGACTGGCGAGCGCCGCCTCGATCGCCGCGACGCAGGCGTCTTCGAGACGGGCCAGATAGCCGGCGTCCGGCGCACCGCCGACGCGGCCCGGCACGGCGCGCGGACCACCATGCGTATGGAGCGCGGTGATGACGACATGATCGTCGGCGAGCGGCACCCGGGCGCGGATCCGCCGGCAGGTATCCTCATGCAGCCCGACGACGTCGACCGAAACCAGCGCCATGTCCTCGACGACGACGGCGCGAACGGTCAGGGGATCATGCGTGCCGGTCGCCGGCGACAGACGCGCGGCGTAACCCGCCATCGCCAGGCCGGCAGGCGGCGTGATGTCGACGACGGCAGCCCCGGCGAGGACGACGACGTCCGCATCCGCTCCACCCGGCTCTCCCGCCCTTGCGTCAATGCTGGCTTCCGGCATCGAGCAACTCTTCCCCGCTTGATTGGGAAGGACGATACCAACGAAATACCAGTCCGTCCAGACATCTAAATCAGAGGATCGAATTTATGCCGGCCGCCTTGGGGACAAGGCAATATGACCTATACATATCAGCTACTTAGTTGAACAGGCTTCACAAAACACACCGAAACGGAGCGGCGCCGAATGGGCTCCCCGCATATTTCCTTCCCAATTGGATTTCGTTTGGTATTATCCTCTCACAGATCGCCGGCGGTTCCCGATCCGGCCATCCAGCAAGACGGCATTCGGTGAAGGACGACATGACGGGCAGCTCTGAGGGCCTCCGGACGCGTGGGCGGGACACCATCCTGGTCGGGATCGACGGCGGCGGCACGCGCTGCCGGGCTCGCGCCCGCTACGCAGACGGCAGCCCGATCGGCGAATGCATCACCGGCACCGCCAACATCCTCGCCGGCATCCCCGAGGCGCGCGACAACATCGTCGCCGCCGTCGAGGGCGCGCTGGTCGCCGGCGGCCTGACGAAAGCGGATCTCGGCCGCTGCCATGTCGGCCTCGGCCTTGCCGGCGCCAACATCCCGGATCTCGCCGAACGCTTCCTCGCTTCCGGCCTCCCCTTTGCCAAGATCGCGCTGGAGATGGATGCCTGGATCGCCTGCCGTGGCGCTCACCCGCAAGGCAATGGCGCGATCGCGATCCTCGGCACCGGCACCGCCTATGTCGTGCAGGCGGGCGGACGGTTCGTGACCGTCGGCGGCTGGGGCTTTCTGCTCGGCGACCAGGGCAGCGGCGCCTGGCTTGGGCACCAGGCGATGCGGCGTTCCGTGCTGGCGCATGACGGCATCCTGCCGGCCACGCCGTTCTCCCGCGCGGTGATGGCGCGCTTCGACGACAAGCCGGACCAGATGGTCACCTTCTGCAAGACGGCGCTGCCGCGCGACTATGGCGAGCTTGCCCCGCTCGTCTTCGACGCGGCCGCAGCGGGCGACCCGCTTGCCGAAGCCATCCTGGCCGAGGCGACCGCCGACATCGAGGCGGCGCTCGGTCGCCTCGTCGAGCTCGGCGCCGAGCGGATCAGCCTGCTCGGCGGCCTGGCGCCGCTCTATCAGGCGCGCCTGGCACCCGCCATCGCCGCCCGCATCGTGAGGCCGGCCGGCGATCCGCTCGAAGGCGCGCTGGCGCTTGCCGCCACGCTCGTCCCGGCCGAGTTCGCGCGATGACGGAGCTCTTCCTGGCCCCGGAGCGGCTGACGGACGAGGAAGGCGGGCCGCTTTATGTCCGCCTTCAGGGGCTGATCCGCGACGCGATCGGCGACGGCCGGCTGCGGCCGAACGATGCCCTCCCCGCCGAACGCGAGATGGCAGCCTCCCTCGGAGTCTCGCGCGTCACCGTTCGCAAGGCAATCCAGGGCCTCGTCGCCGAAGGCGTGCTGCGCCAGCGCCACGGCTCCGGCACCTTCGTGTCGCGCGGCGGCGGGCGCGTCGAGCAGCCGCTGTCCCGGCTAACCTCGTTCACCGAGGACATGCGCAGTCGTGGCCTGGTGCCGACGGCAAACTGGATCGAGCGTTCGGTCGGCATGCCGACTTCGGCCGAGGCGATGATCCTCGGGCTTTCGCCGACCGACCGCGTCTCGCGCCTGCATCGCCTGCGTCTCGCCAACAACGAGCCGATGGCGATCGAGCGCGCGGTCGTTCCGGCCCGCATCCTGCCCGATCCGTCGATCGTCGACGTTTCGCTCTATGACGCGCTGACCGCGATCGGCATGCGGCCGGTCCGCGCCGTGCAGCGGCTGAACGCGGAGAACATCGGCAGCGCCGATGCCACGCTGCTCGGCATCGCGCCCGGCTCCGCCACGCTCGCGATCGAGCGCATCTCCTATTTGCCGGATGGTCGCGTGGTCGAATTCACGCGCTCGCACTATCGCGGCGATGCCTATGATTTCGTTGCTGAATTGAACCTGACGGAAGCGTCTCCCCGCTAGAGCGTTTTCGAGCGAAGTGGATACCGGTTCGCGTGAGGAAAACGCGATCAAACAATGAGCTGGAGCGTTTCATCGTCTCGCGGGAACGATGAAGCGCTTCAGCGTCGGAATGGAGGATTGAGACCATGACCACCACGCTGATGCGCGCCGAGATCGACGAAGCGCCTGCCGCCGTCCGTCGCCTGCTCGACCAGTCGCGCGACGCCATCGCCGAGGCTGGCGCACGGCTGCGCGCCGTCGATCCGAATGTGATCGTGACGGTCGCGCGCGGCTCGTCCGACCATGCCAGCGCCTTCTTCAAATATGCCTGCGAGATCTCGACCGGCGTGCCCGTCGCCTCGCTCGGCCCGTCGATCGCCTCGATCTTCGGCGCGCCGCTCCATCTTCGTGGCGCCGCGGCGCTCGCGATCTCGCAATCGGGCAAGAGCCCCGATTTGCTCGCGATGATCGAGGCCGCGAAGAAGGGCGGCGCGGCCACCATGGCGCTCGTCAATGTCGAGGATGCGCCGCTCGCCGGCCTCGCCGACGTCTTCGTGCCGCTGCGCGCCGGCCCGGAAAAAAGCGTCGCCTCGACGAAGAGCTACATCACCTCCGTCGTCGCCGGCCTCGCCATCATCGCCGCATGGCGCGAGGACAAGGCGCTTCAGGCGGCGATCGCCGCGCTGCCCGACAAGCTCGACGCCGCGCTCGAATGCGACTGGAGCGAAGCGCGCGACACCGTCGTCGGCGCCAACTCGCTCTACACGCTCGGCCGCGGCCCCGGCTTCGCCATCGCCCAGGAAGCGGCGCTGAAGCTCAAGGAAACCTCGATCCTGCACGCCGAGGCCTATTCTGGCGCGGAGCTGCAGCACGGACCGGTCTCGCTGGTCGACGAGCACTTCCCGCTGCTCGCCTTCATCCCCGACGACGCGGCAGCGCCAAGCATGATCGCGACCGTCTCCGCGCTGCATGCGCGCGGCGCCAAGGTCTTCACCGCGACGGCGGCGGACATTCCCGGCCCCCGCCTGCCCGTCGCGCCGACGGGCCACGCGCTGACCGATCCGATCTCGATCGCGCTCTCCTTCTACCGCTTCGCCGAGACGGTCGCGGTCGCGCGCGGCTACAATCCCGACAAGCCGCGTGGCCTCAACAAGGTGACGCAGACCGTCTAGTCGCACGTTTCGGTGCTTGCCTCTCCGCGGAGAGGACAAGCCTTTCAAGCCTGGCGCGGGTCCGTCGGAAGCGCTCGCGCCAGGCCACAGCCACTCCGTTCCAGGGATGAGCCCCCTATGTCGAAGCTGACAGCCTATCTGGCCGCCGACCTGTTCGACGGCGCGACGCGCCGCCGCGATGTCGCCGTTCTGGTCGATGGCGACACCATTCGCGGCGTGGTCGAGCCCGGCGGCCTGCCCGAGGGCACGACGACCGTCGAGCTTAGGACCGGGCTGCTCGCACCGGGCTTCATCGACCTCCAGGTGAATGG
>JAEWAD010000422.1 GCA_023391905.1 Pseudomonadota bacterium
CTACTACCCGCTGCATGCCGATGCGCAGGAGGAATAACAGGCCTGGCGCAAGTTGAACCCGCTCAAGACATGATCGACCCGTCCGCCGCCGCGATCACCCGGTCGCGGCGGCCGATCCCCGGTTCAGGGCAGGTCGCCGCCGATCGCCAGCGCCGTCGTGACGGTGACGATGCGCACCTGCTCCTCATAGGCGGCGTCGCGGCCGGCGAGGAACGGCACGCTGAGCGCCGCCACCACCGCCCCCGAGGCATCGATGATCGGCGCGCCATAGGCATTGACCGACACGGCGAACTCGCCGCCGTCGCGCGACCAGCCGCGCGTCCTGACCTGCTCGATCTCGGCCCGCAGCGCCGCCGCGTCGACGAAGGTCAGGTCCGTGAAGCGCTTGAGTTCGCCCGCCAGCACCCGGTCGACTTCGTCCGGCGGAAGGCTGGCGAGCAGAACCTTGCTGCCGGCGCCGGCATGGATCGGCAGGTGCTGGCCGACGGCGGCATGGAGGGCGTAGGCGTTGTGGCCGCTCGCCGCCGCCACCACCAGCACGGAGCCGCGATCATAGACCGACACCTTGCTGCTCTCGCCGAGCGTGATCGCCAGGCGGTCGAGATGCGGCTGCGCCCGTTCCGCGACGATCCGGCCGAGGGGCGGCGCGATGACGCCGCCGGCCAGCGACAGCAGCCGTGCGCCGAGCACGAAGCGGGCGCCGTCGACCTGGCGCACCATGTCGTGCGCCTCGAGCGAATTCAGGATCCGGTAGACGGTGGAGCGCGTCACGCCCGTGCGCTCGGCCAGCCCCTTCAGCGTCAGCCCGGCCGGGACTTTCTCGAGCTCGCCGAGCATCGCCATCATGCGATCGACGGCAGGATTGCGATGCGGCGACGCCGCCTCGTCTTCGGACACGTTGACAGCCCCGTACTTCTTTGCGACGGTTATTATATGAACGACTGAGTTTCAAATAATAAACTCGGCAATAACATGCCCGCAAAAGGGCAGCAAGCCCCCCGTGGAGGAACGCCGATGCCGACCAACGCCCTCAATCCGTCTTCCGCCGAGGCCGCGTCGTGAGGCGCGCTTTCCGCGCGCCCGCAGGCGCCCGCCTCGTCGCCGCAAGGCCGGACGCAAGGTCGTCGGGGGGCGTCGATGCAACCCGCAGCCACTGACGCCGCGCGGTTGCCGAAGGGCTTCACCGCCCCGCCGATCCCGCGCCGCAATCCGGCCAGGAAGCCTGACTGGCTGGTCGCCTATCTGTTCCTGGCGCCGGCGGCGGCCATCTTCGCCGCCTTCATCGCCTACCCGCTCGTCGACGGCGTGCTCACCTCCTTCACCGACCAGATGGTCGGCAAGGCAGGCGCCTATGTCGGGCTGGCGAACTTCACCCGGCTGCTCGGCGACGCGCATTTCCAGCGCGCTGCCGCCAATTCGCTGTTCCTGACGACCGGCGTCGTGGCGGTGAAGCTGGTGCTCGGCCTCGCCTGCGCCGTGCTGCTGGCGCAGAAGATGCCGGCGCGCGGGCTGATCCGGGCGCTCGTCTTCCTGCCCTGGGCGGTGCCGGGCCTGATCGCCGGCCTCTCCTGGAAATGGATCTTCGACGAGCAGGCCGGCGTGCTCAGCTACCTGGTCATGGCGCTCGGGATCACCGACCAGCCGGTCTACTGGCTGTCCGACCCGAAGATCGCGATGCTGTCGATCGGCGTCGCCATGGTCTGGCACGGCCTGCCCTTCTTCACCATGATGTTCCTCGCCGCGCTGACCGCCATTCCCGGCGACCTGACCGAGGCGGCGGCGATCGACGGGGCCGGACCGATCCAGCGCTTCTTCAAGGTGACGCTGCCGCAGATGAAGGAAGTCATCTTCGTCACGGTGATGCTGTCGGCGATCTGGACGTTCAACTCCTTCCACATGGTGTTCATCCTGACCGGCGGCGGCCCGGCCATGCGCACGCACATCCTGCCGACGCTCGCCTATGACTACGGCATCACCCAGAGCCAGCTCGGCCTCGGCGCCGCGGTGCTGGTGTCGGTCATCCCGGTGTTCGTCGTGCTGATCGTGCTGCTCACCCGCCGCATGCTGGCGTCGAAGAACTAGGAGGCGGAGATGGTCAAGAGCTCGTCCGAGAAGATCATCGGCCGCATCGTCACCACGATCGGCGTCCTCCTTGCCCTGTTCTGGTCGCTGGCGCCGATCTACTGGATCGTCGTCACGGCGCTGAAGACGTCGCGCGAGATCTACGCCGTGCCGCCGACCCTGCTGCCGGCGCGGCCGACGCTCGCGAACTTCAACACCGCGCTGTTCAACTCGAAATTCCCGCAATTCGTGCTGAACAGCGCCACGGTGGCGATCTCGGTGACGCTGATCTCGGCGGTGGTCGGGGCGCTCGCCGCCTACCCGATCGCCCGCATGGAGTTCAAGGGCCGCGGCGTGACGGCACGCGCCATCGTCATGGCCTATCTGCTGCCGCCCTCGCTGCTGTTCATTCCGCTCTTCCTGGTGCTGCAGAATCTCGGCCTGATCAACACCAAGACCGGCCTGGTCATCGCCTATCTGACCTTCACGGTGCCGTTCTGCACCTGGATGCTGATCGGCTATTTCCGCACCATCCCGCGCGAGCTGGACGAGGCCGCGACAGTCGATGGCGCGACCCGGCTGCAGACGCTGCTCAAGGTGGTGCTGCCGATCGCCAAGCCCGGCCTCGCCGTGGTGGCGCTGTTCGCCTTCACCCACGCCTGGAACGAGTTCCTCTACGCCCTGGTCTTCGTGCACTCGAACGACACCAAGACCTTCACCGCCGGCCTGACCGGCCTGATCATGGGCGACACCTTCATCTGGGGCCAGCTGATGGCGAGCTCCGTCATCGCCATCGTCCCCATCCTGATCATCTACATCGTCGCGCAGCGCTACATCGTCGAAGGCCTCGCCGCCGGCAGCGTCAAGGGATAGCGCACGCCCCGATTCCGGACTGCAACGACAAGAGGAGGAGGAAGACAATGAAGAAACTCGCCATGGCCCTGCTCGTCTCGGCGGCATCACTGCTGCCGATGACGGCCAACGCGGCCGACCTGACGATCTGGGGCCTGCAGGCCTTCAACCAGCAGGCCGACGACCTGATCACCGAGATGGCCGTCGAGTTCGGCAAGGAACGCGGCATCGACGTGGAATATGTCGTGGTGCCGGGCAACGCGATGACGGAACGCCTCGCCGCGGCGCTGCAGGCCGGCGCCCCGCCGGACGTGTTCATGCAGGTCGGGCCGCAGGCTCAGTATTACGCCAAGCTCGGCGTCACCCTGCCGCTCGACGACATCCTGGCCACCATGCGCGCCGTGCCGGGCGGCATCTACGAGAGCACCGTCTCGCAGGTGATGTACGACGGCAAGGCGCATGCGCTGCCGCTCGAGGTCGACATCGTGCCGATGTTCGCCCGCACCGACCTGCTCAAGGACGCCGGCCTGGAAGTGCCGAAGACCTGGGCGGATCTGCGCACGGCCTCGCAGGCGATCCTCAAGGCCAATCCGGGCATCACGCCATTCGGCATGACGCTCTCCTCGGCCAACGATGCCGAGTCCTTCGCGCGCATGGTCGTGTTGTCCTTTGGCGGCGAGATGTTCGACACGACCGGCAAGACGATCACCTGGAACTCGCCGGAGACGGTCGCCGCCTACCAGTACATCGCCGACATGTTCGCCGAGGGCACCATTCCACGCTCGACGCTGACCTGGGACGACGCCGGCAACAACACCGCCTACCAGACCGGCCGCACCGCCTTCACCATCAACCCGCCCAGCATCTACCAGTGGATGACGCAGAACGACGAGGACCTGCTCGCCAACACGGCGATGATCCCGATCCCGGTTGGTCCCGGCGAAAAGGGCCGCTCGGCCAACCTGATCTCGTCCTTCTCCTGGCTCGTCAGCAAGGACACCAAGCGCCCGGATGACGCCAAGGCCTGGCTGAACCACTTCTTCGAGCCGAAGCGCTACGAGGAGATCATCGCCACGGTGGGCGGACGGTGGCTGCCGATCTATCCGGAGCAGACCAAGACCATGCCGCTGTTCAAGGACACGCCGGCCTTCGCCAATTTCGACGAGATGGCGCGGAACGGCCTCGTCGACGGCCATGCCGGCCCGCCGTCAGCGACCGCGGCGGCGATCTTCAACGCGAAGATCGTGACGCAGTCGCTGCAGCGCATGCTGGTCGACGGCGAGAGCGCCGACAAGGCGGTCGCCTGGGCGCAGGCGGAGATGGAGCGTCTCGCCGCCGCGCAGTGACCCGGTGTCCGGCCGCCCTCCCGGCCGGACCACCCGACGCCGCGCCGGTCACGACCGGCGCGGCACACGGCACGGCGCGAGAATCGTCCCCCTCTTCTCCGCCGTGCCGCTACCCGCCTGAGCGATTGCAAGCGATAGGGGCGATGCGTCGCCTACCAGCGCTGGTGGACGTGCGGCTTGATCAGGCTGTCATAGATCTCGCTGATCTTCGCGAGCGTCTCCGGGGTGATCGCCGGGGCATCGCTCGCCGCCGCGTTCGACTGCGCCTGCGCCGCGTTGCGCGCGCCGGGGATCACCACCGACACGGCCGGCTGCTCGAGGATCCACCGGAGCGCGAAGGTCGACATCGCCATGCCGGCCGGCACCAGCGGCCGCAACTGCTCCACCGCCTCGAGCGCGACCTCGAACGGCACGCCGGCGAAGGTCTCGCCGACGTCGAACGCCTCGCCATGGCGGTTGAAGTTGCGATGGTCGTCGGCGCGGAAGGCGGTGTCGCGGGTGATCTTGCCGGAGAGCAGGCCCGAGGCGAGCGGCACGCGGACGATGACACCGACATTCTTCTTCTGCGCCTCGGCGAAGAACAGCTCCTGCGGGCGCTGGCGGAAAATGTTGTAGATGATCTGGATCGTCGCGACGCCGGGATACTCGATCGCCTTCAGCGCCTCCTCGACCTTCTCGACCGAGACGCCGTAGTTGCGGATCTTGCCCTTGGCGACGAGATCGTCCAGCGCGCCGAACACCTCCGGTCGGTAGAGCACCTCGGTCGGCGGGCAGTGCAGCTGCACGAGGTCGAGCGTCTCGACTTCCAGGTTCTTCAGGCTGCGATCGACGAAGCCCTCGAGATTGGCCGCGTTATAGCCGTCGGCGACATGCGGGTTGAGCCGGCGGCCCGCCTTGGTGGCGACGAAGGGCCGCTCGCCACCGCGCGCCTTCAGCACGTCGGCGATGATCTTTTCCGAGCGCCCGTCGCCATAGACGTCGGCCGTGTCGATGAAGGTGACGCCGGCGTCGAGCGCGGCGTTCAGCGCCTGCTTGCCGTCCGCCTCGCTGACGTCGCCCCACGAGCCGCCGATCTGCCAGGCGCCAAAGCCGATTTCCGAGATGCGGGCGCCCGTGCGTCCGAGCTGACGGTTCTTCATGTCGCGTTCTTTCTCTGCGTTCTCGATGGCGGACCTTCTGGCCGCCGCTCCCTGTACGCCACGAAGCCGGGCGGCTTCGGCGCCGCGGACATGGAGCCGCCGGCGCAGCGCTTCGCTACCCTTGCGCGACTGGCGCCGGGAAGCAATCCGTGCCGATCCCGACGAGGCGGCGCCCCACAGCCGGACCCCGCCCCGGCGGGATACGGCATGCGCCGGACCGATATTCCACATCATAGAACACGGGAAATGATCCGTTCCGAGATTGCCAACAGGTGGAACGCGGCTCGCGCGAAGCTACTTGCATTTCCGCCGCATCCTCTTCAAACTGTTCCAGTGTATCAGGAATTCTCGTTCTACATAATGGAACATGAATCTTGGAAAGGTCATGAGGGGGCCGATCTTCACGCCAGCATAGCACCATCGAGGCCGGCGGCCTCGCCCGCGCAGGCCCGGTTTATCCGGCCGCCTCGCCAGCGAGACAGCGGCGCGATTGCCAAGAGAACCATCGTGGTCCGCGACCGGATCGGTCG
>JAEWAD010000469.1 GCA_023391905.1 Pseudomonadota bacterium
CACCACCGCTACGCTCAAGGTCTATCGCTGGACCACCGACGCCGACATCAAGATGGTGGAGGGCGCCAAGGAGCGCTTCAAGGCGAAATACCCGAACGTCACGATCGAGGTGCAGTACGGTCCCAATGGCTGGGGCGACTACATCAACAATTTCATGAATCTCGTGGCGGCCGGCGATGTGCCTGACATCGTCGCGATGCCGATCGAAGGCATCCCGACCGTCGCCAGCCGCGACCTGCTCGTCAATCTCGAGGAGGTGTCGAAGGGCGATCCCGAGGCGCAGACCATTCTCGGCGACATCGAGCCCAATCTGCTGGACGGTCTACGCTGGAACGAGGTTCTCTCGTTCTTCCCGACCGAGTGGAACAGCATCGTCGTCTACTACAACGTCGCGATGTTCAAGGAGGCGGGTGTCGAGCCGCCGAAGCCGGGCTGGACCTGGGAGGACTTCCGCGCCACGGCGCAGAAGCTGACGAAGCGCGACGCCGCCGGCAATGTCACGCAATACGGGTTCTTCGTGCCGGGCGAGAATTTCGGCCTCGCGCCGTTTCTCTTCACCAACGACACCGACAAGCTGACCCCGGACTGGAAGCAGTCGAACGCCAGGCGCTGGTGCTGATCCCGCTCAGCCTAGGCCTGCAGATGACGGGGCTGAACGACAGCCTGTGGGCGCTGATCCTGCCTTCGCTGGCCTCGCCGCTCGGCATCTACATGGTCCGCCAATTCATGCTGCGTCAGCCGCGCGAGCTGGAGGAGGCGGCCATCATCGACGGCGCCAGCCATGCCCGCATCTTCTGGCACATCTCGCTGCCGCAATTGATGCCGGCCCTGTCGGCTCTCGCCATCATCACCTTCACCGCCAGCTGGAACAATTTCCTGCTGCCCTTCGCCGTCATCAAGTCCTGGGACAAGATGACGTTGCCGGTCGGCATCCTGGCGCTGCAGGGAACGATGGGCCCGGCCAGCCTCGCCGCCGTGATGGCCGCCATGACGATGACCATCCTGCCGCTCTTCATCGTCTTCCTCGTCGCCCAGCGCTACATCGCCGAGGGGCTGACGTCGACAGGCATCAAGGGCTGACAGGGGATCGACGGCGGCCCCGCGAGAGGAAATAATCCGGTCATGTTCGGTTCGCAGATTTCCTCGATCGGGCCCAGCTTTCGCGGCGCCGACTTCCGTATCCCCGAGATCGCCAATTTCGGCGCGTGCCAGTTCCGGCAGGCGGCGCTGACAAGCGACAACTGGCAACAGCACCAGGGTCTCGAGATCGTCTTCATGCTGGAAGGCGAGGGGTGCTGGGAGCTCGGCCCGCGGCGGCTGGCGCAGGTTTCCGGCGGACACGCGCTGGTCTTCCCGTCCGGACTGCAGCACCGGATCATCAACGGCATCTATCCGCCGTCGAAGAATTTCTGGCTCATTCTTGAACCTTTCGCTCCCGGAAAGGCGCGCTCCTTCAGCGACGAGGAGTTCCGCGAGTTCGAACTCATCGCCGCTCGACAGTCGGTGCCGATCGCCTTTGGCGACGGGATCGCGAAGAAGCTCGGTGAGATCATCACAAGGATGGGGGATCCGCGCGTCATGGTGGGGGCACCGATCGTCGTCGCCGACCTGCGGGCGCGCCTTGGTTCGCTGCTGGTTGATTTCTGGCAGGCCTGCAGTCTGAGCCAGGAAGTGCCGCGCTCCGACCTCGTCGAGCAATCCGAGGAGATCCTGCGCGAGGAGGCTGACCACGACATCAACATATCGGAGCTGGCCCGGCGCGCCGGATGCAGCCGTTCCCGCCTGCACGCGACCTTCAAGCGCGAGCTCGGCATGAGCCCCGTCGACTATCGCCAGCGGCTCAAGATCAAGCGGTGCTGCGAATTGCTGCAGTCCTCCGAACTGCCGATCACCTCGATCGCGGTCGATACGGGGTTCGCCTCGACGCAATACTTCGCCCGAGTCTTCCGCAAATATCTGGGCACCACGCCTTCCGACTATCGTCGCATCAGCCGCCTGCGCTCGGCCGTGGCGGATTGAGCGGCTGGAGGCTGGTCGGCTATCCGTGAGCCGGAGGGCGGCGTTGTTGGGCATGCCCCGTCGAGTGCAATGGTCGCGCCAAGCCGGCCCCGCTGCGGCGGGAGTCCCATAGAGGCGCTCGGGTCGGCGGCGGCCAGCATCGTCGATCGATGCCGAGACCGTCGCCGACCCGCGTTTTCGCCAGCAGGAAGCCGACCGTGAAACCGGGGCGCGTTCCGGGTGGGCGCTTAGGCGAGCACGGCCGCGAGGCTTGCGACGGTATCCTTGGTCGGCTTGTATTCGAGCCCGACCATTCCGGCGTAGCCCTGCCGCTCGAGCCAGCCGAGGCGGGCCTTCCAGTCGAGCGCGCCGGAGCCCGGCTCGTGCCGGCCGGGCGTATCAGCGAGATGGACATGGGCGATGCGGTCGAGGCGGCCGTCCAGTACCGTGGCGATGTCTTCCGACATCACGGCGGAGTGGTAGATGTCGTAGAGGATCTTGATCTCGGGGCGGCCGACATCGTCGATGATGTCCAGCCCCTCGACGGTCGAGGGCAGGAAATAGCCGATATGATCGACCAGCGTGTTGAGCGGCTCGACCGCGAGCGTCACGCCGGATCCGGCGAGAATGTCGGCGGCGCGGCGAAGGCAGTCAGTCAGCGCCGCGCGCTGCTCGGCCCGGCTGCGGCCGGGCAGGTCCGCGCCGGCCTGGGCGATCAGCGTCGGTGCACCGAGGCGCCGGGCGACGTCGATCGACGTCCGGAGGCCTTCGAGGAACTCGTCATGCCGCGCCGGGTCGGTCAGCGGCACCATCGGTTCGGCGACGAAGCCGGTGATCGCGAGGCCGGTCTCGTCGAGCGCGGCCTTGATCGCGTCGATGTCCTTGTTGCTCCAGAGCCAGAATTCGATGCCGTCGACCCCGGCCTTCCTGGCCAGGCGGATGCGATCGGCGAAATCGGGCGCTTCGGCGGCGAAAAGCCATTCGAGGCAGGCAGAGTATTTCATGAAATGGAACCGTTTTCTGGGCTCGGGGCCGGCGTTCAGGAACGATAGTCGATCAGCACCTGCATGACCTCGGGCGAGCCCTGGTCGAGCAGCTGGTAGCCGCGCGCCGCATCCTGCAGCGGGACGCGGTGTGTGATGAAGCCCTTCAGGTCGCCCGCATAGGTCGAGAGGTATTCGCGCGCGATCTGGGCGCGGCGCGGCACCGACCAGAGCGGCCCGAGGAACGGATTGACCGAGCCCACCTGCGACGAGACGATGCGCGGGCGGTTGTGATGGAACTCGCCGGAGAGGCTCAGGCTCTCGAACGTGCCGCCATACCACGACATCGCGACCACGAGGCCGTTGAAGCCGACGGTGCGGATCGCCTCGTTGAGCGCCGGGGCGGCGCCCGAAACCTCGATCACGGCGTCGGCGCCGCGTCCGCCGGTGAGATCGCGCACGCGCTCCGCGACCTTGTCCACGCCCGGGCTCAGCACATGGTCGGCGCCGCCGGCCAGCGCGAGGTCGCGGCGCAGGTCGATGCCGTCGACGCCGATCACGGTGCGGGCGCCGTTCCGCTTCAGCAGGCGGACGACGATCTGGCCGATCACGCCGAGGCCCGAGACGACGACGTCGGCGCCGAGCGGCAGGTTGGCGTCGAGCACGCCGTTATAGGCGGTGTTGAGATTGGAGAAGAACACGCCGAGCTCGGCATCCTCGAGGTCGCCGAGCGGGATCACGGCCTTTTCGCTGAGGACGGCGTGGCGGCCATGCGGCGCATAGGCGTAGACGAGGTCGCCCAGCTTGACGCGCGTGACGGCGGAGCCCGTCTCGGCGATCCGGCCGACCATGGCGTAGCCGTAGCGGGCGGGCCAGCTCCAGTCGGCGCTGCCGTCGAGGAACAGGCGCGTCACCGGATCCATGTGCTGGCGCCATTGCGGCGCGAGACCGCGGAAGACGTTCAATTCCGTGCCGGCGCTGATGCCCGAGACGAGCGCCTCGATGACGACGTCGTCGGGGCCCGGCGCGCGCAGCGGCTCCTCCTCGATCGTCAGGCTGCGCGGGCCGTTGAAGTAGAGCGAACGCGTCATGGCGCCCATGGCACTTATCCTTTCACGCCGCCGGCCAGGAGGCCGCCGACCAGTTGCTTGCGGAAGATGAGGAAGAGGAGGATCGCCGGCAGGGCGATGACGGTGCCGCCGGCCATGACCTGGCCCCAGGAGAAGGAATAGGGATCGAACAGGCCCTGCAGCGCGAGCGGCAGCGTGCGCACGTCGGCCTTCGAGATCAGCGCCAGCGCCATCAGATATTCGCCCCAGGAGAGCACGAAGGCGAAGGTGCCGACCGCGATGATCGCCGGACGGATCAGCGGGATCACCACCCGCGTCAGCGCGCCGATCCTGCCGCAGCCGTCGATCATGGCCGCCTCCTCGAGCTCCTTGGGGATCGCGTCGATATAGCCCTTGAGCATCCACACCGCGATCGGCATGCCGAGCGCGAGATGGGTGAAGATCAGCGCCGTCAGCGTGTTGGTGAGGCCGAGCTGGCGCACGATCACGACAAGCGGCACCAGCACGGCGAGGCTCGGCAGCATCTGCGTGCCGAGGATCAGCAGGCCGAACCCGTTGCGGCCTCGGAACTGGAAGCGGCTCAGCGCATAGGCGGCGGGGAGCGCCAGCGCCGTGGTGACGACAGCCACGACGATGCCGACGATCAGGCTGTTCTTCAGCGCGATCAGGAAGGGCCGCTTGGCGAGGATCGCCGCGTAGTGGTCGAAGGTGAAGCGCTCGGGCCAGAGGCCGCCGCCGGTGATGTCGGTCTCGGGCCGGACCGAGGCGACGAAGACCCAGAGGATCGGCACGAGCAGCAGGAACAGGACGACGAGGGTGACCGCGTCGAGGGTCGCTTCGCGAAGCGGTGTGGTGCGGCGCATCAGGTGGTCCTCCGCGCCTTCAGGGCGAACAGCGAGGCGATGAACAGCAGGAGCAGCATGACGATGCTGATCGCTGCGGCGTAGGCGGGCCTGAGATCGAGGAAGACGGCCTTGTACATAGCGATGCCGACGATGGTCGTCGCGTCCTGCGGGCCACCCTTGGTCATGATCCAGGGCAGGTCGAACGAGTAGAAGGCGAGGATGCCGAGCACGAGGCCGACGGTGACGACGGTGTTCTGGATCGCCGGAACGGTGATGTTCCAGAAGCGCGCCCAGGCATTGGCGCCGTCGACCTCGGCCGCCTCGTAGAGCTCGTCGGGAATGGATTTCAGCGCCGCGAGCAGGGCGATGACCAGGAACGGCGTACCTTTCCAGCCGGAGATGAAAATGATGGTGGCGAAGGCGAGCACGGGATCGTTCAGCACGGAGCTGTCACCGGCGATGCCTATCGCGTGCAGGAAGGCGTGGATCGGGCCGACGTCGGAATCGAGCAGGAAGCGCCAGCCGAAGCCGAGCACGATGAAGGGCGTGACCCAGGGCAGCAGGATCACCGCCGAGGCCGTCCGCGCGATCGCCGTCTCGCGGTTGAGCAGGAGCGCGATCGGCAGCGCGAGCAGCAGCTCGACGAAGACGGTGCCGAGCGTCCAGATCCAGGTGCGGCCGAAGGCGGTCCAGAGCTGGGTGTCGACGAGGAGCTGGCGATAATTCACCAGTCCGCCCCATTTCGGCACAGGCTGGCGCAGCATGTACCAGTCCTGCAGCGACAGCCAGAACGCGTAGCAGAGCGGGACGATGGCGATCGCGAAGGCGACGAACACCGCAGGCGCCATCATGCCGTAGGGCAGCAGGCGGTCATAGAGGCGGGACCTGTTGGGGCGGCGCTTGGCCGCCCCGATGGTTGCCCGGACGGATTCCTGGCGTGTCGTGGCCATGGTCATGTTCTGGCGCGCGCCTTAGCGCGCCAGCACTTCGTTGATGGTGGTGCAGAGCTGCGCAGTGGCCTGGTCGGTCGTCTGCTGACCGAGCGCCACGGCCTGCACGGCCTTCTGGATCGTGTCGACCTCAAGCTGGCCCATCTGCGGGATCGCCTCGCTCGGATACTGGTAGGCGCGGGCGTCCTGAAGCTGCTCGACGAAGAGCGGGTAGGGGGATTCGGTCCAGGGCGCGCCCTTGGCGAGCGAGACGCTGCCGGGGATGAAGCCGCCATTGGTCGCGAGCGTCTTCAGCGCGTCGCCATGGGTGGCGAACATGATCCATTTCGCGGTCGCCTCCTTGTTCTCCGAGGCGTCCCAGAGCACCAGCGGCCAGCCGCCGAGGAAGCCGGAACGGTTCTTCGGGCCGGCCGGCACCATGGCGATGCCGACCTCGTCGAGGAAGGCGGCCTTGTCGTTCTGCAGGTCCTTGTAGAGGCCGGCATCGGACAGGATCATCGCGAACTTGCCGTCCCTAAAGCCCTTGCGGAAGGTGTCGCCGCTCATGCTCGGCGCGTCGGGATGGGTCGCCTTGTTCTTGTAGACGCTAACATAGGTGTCGAGCGCCTGCTTGAACTCGGGCCTCTCGAAGCCGCACTTGCCATCCTCGCCGATCATGCGCGCGCCATGGCCGAGATAGGCGCTCATGAAGTTCTGGACGGTGAAGTAGTCGAGGCTCATCGACAGCGCCGCGCCATAGGTGCCGTCCTTGGTCAGCTTGACCGCGTCAGTGGCGAAATCGGCCCAGGTCTGCGGCGGCTTCTCGGGATCAAGGCCGGCGTCCTTGAACAGGTCCTTGCGGTAGTAGAGCGCGCGCGTCTCGACGCTGATCGGCGAGGCCCACCACTTGCCGGCGAGGTTGTAGTAGCCCTTGTCGCCTGGCCAGATGTCCTCGGCGACATTGGTGCCGTGCTCCTTGTCATAGGCGGCGAAATAGTCGTCGAGCGGGGCGAGCGCGCCGGCCGACTGGAACTGCGCGACGACGTTGTTGCCGAGCATGGAGACGTCGGGCAGGCCGCCGGCCGAGAGCGCGCTGACGAGGCGCTGCTGCTGCTCGGACCAGGGCACGATCTCCATGTTGATCTTGATGTCCGGATTGGCCTTCTCGAAGGCGGCGATCGCCTCGTTCCAGGCAGCGATGTCGGCATCGCGGGTCGAGAACTGCCAGAAATTGACGGTCGTCTCTGCGAGCGCGGGCCCGGTCAGCAGGCCCGCCGCGATGGTGGTTGCGGCCAGAAGAGACTTGATGCGCATTGGGTATGCCCTCCCGATGAGTGGCTCTGCCGTCGTGCGACGGTGGCCGGCGTTTCCTGGAATTCGTTTCTGAAGCCTGTCTTGCGCAGGCTTGGCGGTAGTCGAAAACGGCTGTTTTCGTCATGTGTCATCGATGACACATGACGAAATCGTTATCACCCGTCCGGCACGCGGTCAATTGGGGTCAGGGGCGTGAGTTTGGGTGCGGTGCGGGACCGGTCGACCGCCGCAGCACCAGCCGCGCGGGAAGAACCAAGTCATTCGGCACGCTTTCGCCTTCGATAGCGGCGAGTGCAGTGCGAAATCCGAGGCGGCCGAGATCCTCCATCGGTTGCGCCACGGTGGTCAGCTGTGGGGCCAGATTGGCAGCCAGCGTGTCGTCGAAGCCGATCACCGACAGGTCATGCGGCACCCGGAGCCCTTCCTCGTAGATCGCCTGCAGCGCGCCGGCCGCCAGGATATCGCAGGTGGCGAAGATCGCGGTCGGGCGCTCGGGGAGGGCGAGCAGCGCCTTCATGTGCTTATAGCCCTCGATGCCCGAGCCGCCGTCGGCGATGCGGTAGTAGAGCCCGAGCCGGACGAGGCTTTCGTCGATCGAGAGGCCGGCCTGCTGCAGGCCGATCCGGTAGCCGGCCAGCCGCTCCTCCTCGACGCTGGTGAAGTGGTTGTCGCCACGGCGGATAAGGTCCGGGTCGCCACCGATAAAGGCGATCCGCCGGTGGCCGAGCGTGGCGAGATGGGCGATCGCCTCGAGCGCGCCGGTCCGGTTGTCGACGCGGATCGAGGGCGCTTCGATCGTCGCGGCGCGCTCGAGCTGGATGACCGGGATCGAGGCTTCTTGCAACAGCTGCACGTTGCTTCTGTCGACGGCGTTGGTGAACAGCACCGCGTCGACGCGCCGCTCGATGAAGCGCTCCGCGCCCAGCCGCTCGCGCTCCGGATTGCCGTCATGGTTGAAGAGGAAGGTCTTGTAGCCCTCGGCGAGCGCGGCTTCCTCGGCCCAGTGCGCGACGTTGACGAAGAACGGATTGGCGGTGATCGCCGTCAGCATGTGGCCGATGGTGAAGCTGCGCTGCTGGCGCAGGCCGCGCGCGACGGCGTTCGGCCGGTAGCCGGTCGCCTTGAGCGCCGCCTCGACACGGCTGCGCGCCACGTCGGAGACATAGCCCTTCGCCTTCAGCACGCGCGCGACCGTCGCGGTCGACACGCCGGCGCGCTCCGCGACTTCGGCAAGGGTCGAGGGTTTCATCGGCACCACTCCGTCCTTCGACGTGCTCTAGCTGCTAGGTCGTGAACAGGCAAGGAGGTCACCCGCTAAAGATAGTGCGTATGCAATGGGCGGTGCTGGACCGTTGCCATCGAGAGGCCTCAACACCGGTGTGACGTGGACGTGGAACGAGATCTGTGGTGCCTGATCCCGTGTGGATTGATGGGGGGGCGAGTTGGGCATGGTTCGTCGAACAGATCCTTCTTGGCCTAGATTGGTCGTCGGGGCGCGGATGGCTCTTGGCTCGCCGCTTGCATCACCCCAAGGAAATGGACGCCTCCGCGCCTTGCCGCGCCTGGTGGCCGATGGGTGGCGACCGGCAGAGCACGCCGGTCCCGCCACCGGGCATTTCGTCTCCGCCTCGCGGCCGCGGCTGCGCAGTGTGCTCGATGAACTTTGTTCTGCGTATCCTCCCGATTCACCTTGAACGCATATGCGGCCTTGATCAGCCCAAAGGGCCGCTACTCTCTCAGTCTCGTCCCATGTCATGGGCTTGATGTATTGGTAGTTGACCTTGCGGCACTCCCGCGCGTGGCGTTCTTGCTGATCAATTCAAAAATGGAGAAGAGAGATGGGTTCCCTGCAAATGAATAATGCTCCGATTGCTTTCCAGGCGATGACGGCCGGCGCTGGAAACTCCCCCGTGTCCGATGCCGCCAAGGCGATCCGCGATATCGGTTATGACAATCTTCATCTCGATATCGACACCACCAATTCGACCTGCTGGTGCTACATGGACCCGGTCGACAAGCCGTCCTACACGCATGAGCTGATGCACGACATCAGCCGGATGCAGACGGCCATCACCCGGACCTTCTCGAACCTGACGAGCCCCGCCGACGCGCCGTTCTCCTGGTTCGTCATGGCCTCGGCCGTGCCGGGCATCTACAATCTGGGCGGCGACCTCGGTCATTTCGCGCAGCGGATCCGCAGCCGGGATCTCGATGCGATGCGCCACTACGGCCATGTCGCCGTCGAGGCCATCCACCGCAATGCCGTGGCCTTCGACGCTCCGGTCGTGACCATGGCGCTGGTGCAGGGCGATGCGCTCGGCGGGGGCTTCGAGCACGCGCTCTCCTTCGACCTGATCGTGGCCGAGCGCAGCGCCAAGATGGGCCTGCCGGAAATCCTGTTCAACATGTTCCCCGGCATGGGCGCCTACAGCTTCCTGTCCCGGCGCATGTCCCGCGACAAGGCCGAGGCGCTGATCCTCTCGGGTCGCATCCACACGGCGGAGGAACTCTACGAGATGGGGGTGGTGGACGTTCTGGCCGAGGATGGGCAGGGACACGCGGCCGTGCTCGACTACATCGCGCGTCACAACCGCAAGCACAACGCCCACCACGCCATGTACCGGGCGCGCCGGCGGGTCAATCCGGTCACGCTTGCCGAGTTGATCGACGTCGTCGACATCTGGGCCGAGGCGGCGCTGAACCTGACGGAGGCCGATCTTCGCAAGATGGATCGACTCTGCTCGGCCCAGAACCGGCGTCTCGCCAGCCTGCAATCGGATGTTTCCGTTCTCGTGGCAGCCGAGTGAGGTCGATTGGCGATGCGCCTGGGGGGCGCATCGCCAGCCGCCGGATCTTCAGCCCAGTCCGGCCTCGCGCCCCGAATAGAGACGCATGGCCTTCTGGGTGCGCCGTAGCTCGGCCCTGGCCTGTCTCGTGAACTCCGCAGCGCCCGCCCGCAGTTCCTCGCCGCGCAGGTCCCGCCAGGACCTGCAGATGCTGCCGAGGGCGAGCGCGCCCATATTCGCCGAACTGCTCTGCAGCGCATGGTCGTCGCTGCGGAATGCCTCCAGATCGCCCTTCGTCGCGCTCCTGACCAGCCGGTCCAGCATGATCTCGGCGTCCGCCAGGTAATCTTCCATCAGCTCGTTCACGAACTCCGCATTGCCGAGCCGCTGCAGCCGCTCGACCGCCTTCTCGTCCAGCGTAGGCAGGATGTTGGAATGCGCCAGGGTCAGGCGCGTTTCGGGCCGGGCCGATGGATCGGATCCGTCACTGGTGATCCGCTCGATGGCGGCGAGGAGCGCCGCCGGCTCGACCGGCTTGATCAGGCAGTCGTCCATGCCGGCATCGCGCCAGCGGCTGTCGTTGAGCGCGGTCGCATCGGCCGTGAGGCCGACGATCGGCAGCCTGCGGCTGCCCGTGGCCATGACGCGATAGAGCTTGGTGGCCTCCAGCCCGTCCGTGTCGGGCATGTTGAAGTCCATCAGCACGATATCGATCTGATCGTCCTTCTCCTCCAGCAGGTCGAGGGCCTGGTCGCCCGTCTCCGCCAGCAGGACGGAATGCCCGGCTGCCTCGAGGATGCGCGAGAAGACCCGTTGGTTGATGCGGTTGTCGTCGGCGAGCATCACGCGGCGAGGCCGGCTCGGCTTGATCGGACGCGACGCGGCAGTGTGCTGCTGGGCGGGCGTCGGCGCAGGCGTGTTCATCCGGCAGGCGATCGTCAGCGCGCGCCGCAGTTCCGCTCCCGTCGGGTGGTCCGAGATCAGGCTGATGCATCGCTGCCGCGTGGCGAGGCTGGGAAGCGTCTGCGACGCCTCCGGCTGGATCAGGACGCCTTTCTCCGGCCTGCCAGTCGCGACCCCGACTGCGAACGGCAGCGGCAGATCGTGGCCATTCGGCTCGAACAGCAGGCGCACGGCGTTCGCCGCCTCGGGCGGAAACATGCGCGCCGGCCCGAGGCGCGGATCGGCCACCATCGGTTTCACCCCGAGCGAGGAGAGGGTGCCGATCAACGCCTCCAGCGGCGCTGCATCCCGGCAGACGAGGACGACGCCGCGCTCGCGCCAGGGCTCCTCGGCGTACAATCCCTCGTCCGGCAAGGTCGATGCCAGGATGTCGAAGCGGAACGTACTGCCTTCCCCGAGCGCGCTTTCGACCGAGATCGAGCCGCCGAGCAGCTCGACCAGCCGCCGGGCGATGGCGAGGCCGAGGCCGGTGCCGCCGAAGCGGTTCATGATGCTGGCATTGGCCTGGGTGAAGTCCTCGAAGATGCGCTGCTGGTCCTTCGGGGCGATACCGATGCCGGTATCGGTGATCTCCATTGTCAGCCGAAGCCGGCCGTCTTCCTCCTGCTGGCCGTCCACCGCGATCGTGACGCCGCCGTCGCGGGTGAATTTCACGGCGTTGCCGACAAGGTTGACCAGGATCTCGTGCAGGTGCTGGCGGCTGCCATAGAGACGCAGCGGCGTACGCGGGGTCACATGGATGTCGAAGGTCAGGCCGCGTTCGCGCACCTGGTTCTCGACGAGCCGGCGTGCGTCGATGAGCAGTGCGATCAGGTCGATCTCGCCGTTCGACACCGGCATCCGGCCCGCCTCGATGCGGGAGAGGTCGAGCAGGCTGTTGATCAGCGATTGCAGCGAGCGGGAGGCGACCTCGACGGTTTCGACCATGTCGCGCTGTTCGGCGACCAGCGGGCTGGCGCGCAGCAAGCCCGTCATGCCGACAATGGCGGTGAGCGGTGTCCGCAACTCGTGGCTGACGCTGGCGAGGAAAAGGCTTTTCGCCTGGCTCGCCTCCTCGGCGGCCTGCGTCGCCTGCGACAGCTTGCGGATCAGCGTGCCGGCATAGGCGGGCAGGATGACGAGGCCGCCAAGCAGGCCCACCGAGAGGTGCCAGCGCTGGAACCAGAACGGCGTCGTCAGCACCACGATGCCGAAACAGAGCGTGGCCACGGGAATGGCGATGGCGAGCGAGGTCAGGCCGAAGCGGAAGCCGTTGCCGAAGATCACCCAGAGATAGATCGGGAAGAACAGCGCGGCGACCTCGCCGCCGAGATGCAGCTGCCACGAGAGAAAGCCGCAATCCATCACCAGCGCGAAGAAGCGGCGCCCGCGCGAGATGCCTGGATAGATCAGGATATGGGCGAGCACTCCCAGGGCGAGCGGAATGTAGAGTGCCATGACGTCGAGGGCATAGCCCATGTCGTCGCTGCTGCGGTTCACCAGCAGGACGATGACGATGATGATGGCGAAGACGAGCCGGTTGAAGCTCATCTCGTGTTCGCTGTCAGGCCGTTCCCGCAGGCGCGTCATCACCCAGCGGAAGGGAGCGCCCAGCGCCTGAAGAAAGCTAGTCGGCGCGCGCATGCTCGGTCTCCGTCGCCCCAAACGTGGGGCCGGAGCTCGGCCGGCCATGCTGCGCCACCCAGGCGACGAAGGCATCGGGCGGGAGCGGTCCGCTGAAATGGTAACCCTGCACCTCGTCGCATCCCTCCAGACGCAGAAGCGAGAGTTGCGGCTCCGTTTCGACGCCTTCGGCGAGGACCTGGAGGTTCAGGATGTGGCCCAGGTCGATGATCGTGCGCACGATCGCGAGCGCGCTGGGGTCGCTGCCGAGATCCTGCACGAAGGAACGATCGATCTTCAGCCGGTGCAGCGGGAAGCTGCGCAGATAGCTCAGCGAGGAATAGCCGGTGCCGAAATCATCGACCGACAGGGTGACGCCGAGCGACCGCAGGACGTGCATCTGCTTGACGATCTGCTCGTCATGGCCGAGCAGGATGCCTTCGGTCAGTTCGAGCTCCAGCGACGTCGGTCGCATGCCGCTCGCCCGCAGAGCGTCCTTGACCAGGCCTTCCACGCCCTGGCGGCGGAACTGGATCGGCGACATGTTGACGGCGATGCGGAGATCGCCGAGGCCGATGGCCTCCCATGCCGCGCCCTGGCGGCAGGCCTCGTTCAGCACCCATTCGTTGATCGGCAGGATCAGGCCGGTCTCCTCCGCCAGGCCCAGGAAGGCGCCGGGGGCGAGCAGGCCGCGCTGCGGATGCTGCCAGCGCAGCAGCGCCTCGGCGCCGACGATCTTCTGGCTGCGGAGGTCGATCTGCGGCTGGTAGAACAGCACGAACTCCTGCCGCGACAGCGCTCCCCGCAACTCGGCCTCGAGATGGGCGGACTGGCTGGCGCGCGGCCGCATGTCGGCGGCGAAGAAGCGCCAGGTGCCGCCGCCGAGCGACTTGGCCAGGTACATGGCCTGGTCCGAATTCTTCAGCAGTTCGTCCGGATCCGTGCCGTCGAGGGGCGCCAGCGTGACTCCGATGCTCGCGCCGATATTGAGGGCGAGCGGGCTGTCGTCGGAGCTGTTGAGCAGGTCGAGGATCGACTGCGCCATCCGGCCGGCATCCTCGGGTCCGTCGATGTCCGGCTGCAGGATGGCGAATTCATCGCCGCCGAGACGCGCCACCGTATGGTCGCTGCCGACCAGCGCCCGCAATGCCTCGGCGACGCGCTGCAGCAGCGTATCGCCGAGGTGATGGCCATGCGCGTCGTTCACCGCCTTGAAGCGGTCCAGGTCGATGAAGTGCAGGGCGAAATTCTGGTCGCCGCGCCGGCCGCGGGCCAGTTCGCGGCGCAGATGGTCGCGCAGCATCACGCGGTTGGGCAGGCCGGTGAGCGGGTCGTGGTTGGCGATGTGGAGCAGGCGTCGTTCGGCATGGCGCTGCTCGGTGATGTCGATCGAGGTCGACAGCACGCTGGTGATTTCGCCCATGCCGTCATAGAGCGGCGCCTTGCTGGTCAGATAGATGCGGTGCTCGCCATTGGGGGCCCAGACCTCCTCCTGGCGCGGCGTCATGGCGCGGCCGGTCTTGAGCACCAGCTGGTCGAGCCGGCGGCTGATATGGGCGCGGTCCTCGCCGAGCAGCGCCTCGATCGGCTGGCCGACCACATCGGCCGGCATCTTGCCGAAGAAGGCGGCCTGATGGGCGTTGACGAAGACGCAACGCCCATCGCGGTCGGTCGCGTTGATCATGGCGGGCACGGTATCGATCACCTGCGCCAGCGCCTCGCGGCTTTCGCGCAGCAGCTTTTCCTTGACGTGCAGACTGATCTCGAGCTGGTCGGCGCGCTTGGAAATCAGGAGCTGCTGCGCCCGCAGCTTCAGCAGGTTCTTCGCCCGGGCCAGGAATTCGACATGGTCCACCGGGCTCAGCAGGAAATCGGTCGCGCCGGCCTCGAGCGCCGTGACGCGAAACTCCTGATCGCTATAGGCGGTGACGACGATGATCGGGACGTCCCAGTTGCGGCTGTCCGCGCGGATGGCGGCGGTCAGTTCCGCACCCGTCATGGCCGGCATCTTGTAGTCGGTGATGATCAGGTCGGCGGTGTTCTCCGCCATCCACTCCAGGGCCTTGCGCGGATTTCCAAAGGCGCGGATGTCGAGCTCGGCCTCGAGCTGTCTCGCCAGCTTTGAATAGATGCGCTGATTGGTCGAGCTGTCGTCGACGATGACTATCTTGAGCATCAGGGCTGGCGCCTCGAAAACACAGAAGGTCTCTTCCCTGTTCATGGGCGCGGTGCGCTTCCCGGACCGCGCTAGACACAGTTATCTGGAACCTGCCACGAAGTGCGGTCAAGCATGAGTTATCTGTGTACGCCCGCCATTGAGCAAGAGGTAGCCTCGGCTTGCCCTGCTTTGCCTTTTTCGAAGTGTTCGCCCGGTTTTTTTGTCAGCAGGACGTCCGCCGGCAAGAAAACTCCGCGACGGAAAGGCCCGCGCGCCGGGAAAAGGCCGTTCCAATGGCTTCCTCGGCGCGGTCTGGCTCCCGGTGGAGGCAAGCGGAATACGGAGTGATGGGCGGCGCGTCCGCCGGCCGGGCAGGCCGATTCTGGAAGCCAGAGGTAATCACCTGATTGCCAGCGGCGAGGCCGCCCGTCGTCACCCAACAAGGGCCGGGGCCGTCCGGCGGCTTCTTCCGTCATTCCCGTTTCGGACTTTTGTACATTTGCATTGACATATGTGCCGATCCCGCAATAGTGGCAGCCGTGCCCAAGGGCTCCTGCCGTTGCGCGGATTTTTCCGGCTCCAGGAGCGCGCTCGGCCAGCGGTCGTTTGCAGACGGAGGAATGCATGCCCAAGGAAATCACGGTCGATCCGAGCGTTGTGCGGCAGAAGTCGACGGTCGCTTTCGCCGAAATTCCGATCAACGCCTACGCGACCTCCTTTGCGGACGAGCGGGCACGGTGGGGCGATGCGACGCTGACGGAAGTCCTCCGCCACATGCTTGTCATCCGGGAATTCGAATCCATGCTGGGTTCGTTCAAGGCGACCGGCGCCTATTCGGGCATCCAGTTCAACTACAAGGGGCCGGCGCACCTTTCCATCGGCCAGGAAGGCGCGGCTGTCGGAGCCGCGCTCGCGCTGGAGCCGGACGACCACATCTTCGGAAGCCATCGCAGCCATGGCGAGTTCATCGCCAAGGGCCTGTCGGCCATCGCGCGCCTGGATGAGCCGGCGCTGCAGGCCATCATGGCCGGGCATCAGGATGGCGGCCTGCTGCAGGCGGTGCGGACCCATCTCGGCGGCGAAGGCAAGGCGCTGGCGGAGAACTTCCTGCTCTTCGGCCTGCTGGCGGAAATCTTCATGCGCGCCAATGGCTTCAACGGCGGCATGGGCGGCAGCATGCACGCCTTCTTCCCGCCTTTCGGCGCCTATCCGAACAACGCGATCGTCGGTGCGTCCGGCGGCATCGCGACCGGCGCTGCGTTGCGCAGGAAGTTGAGTGGCGCCAAGGGCATCACCGTCGCCAATAGCGGCGACGGCTCGACCGGCTGCGGACCCGTCTGGGAGGCGATGAACTTCGCGTCCATGGCACAGTTCGAAACATTGTGGGGCGAGCAGCGCGGTGGCCTGCCGGTCCTGTTCTTCTTCAACAACAACTTCTACGCCATGGGTGGCCAGACGATCGGCGAGACCATGGGCTGGGATCGCCTGTCGCGCATCGGCGCGGCGATCAATCCGGCCTCCATGCATGCCGAGACGGTCGACGGATCCAATCCGCTTGCCGTCGCCGACGCCGTGGCGCGAAAGCGCGCGCTTCTGCTCGAAGGGAAGGGGCCAGCCCTTCTCGATGTCGAGTGCTACCGCATCAGTGGTCATTCGACGACCGACGCCAGCGTCTATCGCTCGCGCGAGGAGATGCAGCTCTGGGAACCGCATGACCCGATCACGCTGTTCCAGAACAAGCTGCTCGCCGAGGGCATCCTGACCGAAGCTGGCCTCGCGGACATGCGGACGCAGGTCGTCGCGCAGATCACCAGCGTCACGGCGGCGGCCGTCAACCCGGACGCCGCGCCGATCGTCGACGTGCGTGCCGATCCGACCCTGATCGGGCGGTTGATGTTCAGCCATAGCGAGATTCCGGTTCCGGCGACCCCGGCGCCGTTGCTGGCCCAGCCCGAGACATCGGCCCGCATTCGCCAGAACGCCAAGAAGGCCCGGTTCGGCTTGTCGGAGGCCGGTGAAAAGCTGTCCTCCATGCGCGCCATCACCTTGCGGGACGGCCTGTTCGAGGCGGTCCTGCATCACATGGTCAATGATCCGAGCCTGATCGCCTATGGCGAGGAGTGCCGCGAGTGGGGCGGTGCCTTTGGCGTCTATCGCGGCCTCTCCGAAATCCTCCCCTATGACCGTCTGTTCAATTCACCGATCTCGGAGGCTGCCATTGTCGCGACGGCAGTCGGATACGCCCTCGAGGGCGGCCGGTCGCTGGTCGAATTGATGTATGGCGATTTCATCGGCCGCGCCGGCGACGAGATCTTCAACCAGATGGCGAAATGGCATTCGATGTCGGCGGCCGCCCTGCGGGTTCCCGTCGTGCTGCGCTGCTCCATCGGCAGCAAGTACGGCGCGCAGCATTCGCAGGACTGGTCGTCGCTGGTCGCCCATATTCCTGGCCTCAAGGTCATCTATCCGGCCACGCCCTATGATGCGAAGGGGCTTCTGGCCTCGGCGCTTTCCAGCGACGATCCGATCGTCTTCTTCGAGAGCCAGCGGCTCTATGATGTTGTCGAGCAGTTCCGCCCCGAAGGCGTGCCAACCGAGTATTATCGCATCCCGATCGGCGAGCCGGACATCAAGCGCACGGGATCGGATCTGACCATCCTGACCATCGGGCCGTCGCTCTATTCGGCGCTGGCCGCCGCGGACGAGATGCAGGCCAATTATGGAATCTCGGCCGAAATCATCGATGCGCGCACGCTGGTGCCGTTCAACTACGAGAAGGTGCTGGAGTCGGTGAAGAAGACCGGCCGGCTGCTTCTGGTTTCCGAGGCTTCCGAGCGGGGCAGCTTCGCGATGACGCTGTCGAGCAACATCACGCGCTTCGCCTATGGCGACCTGAAGGCCGCGCCGCGCGTGCTCGGCTCCCCGAACTGGATCGTTCCCGGGGCGGAGATGGAGACGACCTATTTCCCGCAGGTCGAAGACATCCTCGACATCGTCACCAGCGACTTCTTCCCCGAGAAGCGCGTCAATCGTCGTGGTGTCCGCGATTGGAACGACCTCGATCTCGCCCGCCGCGCGCTCTAGCGCAGTCCCGCTCCCGAAGAACCAGGATGAAATGATGGATATCCCGCTGCTGATGCCGCAACTGGGCAACGAAACGACCGAAGCCGAACTGACGGAGTGGCTGAAAGCCGTGGGCGATCCCGTCCGGGAGGGCGAGCAGATCCTTATCGTCACCACGACCAAGCTCAGCATGGAGATCGAGGCGCCGGCGACAGGCGTGCTCAAGGAAATCACCGTACCGGAGGGCGACATCGCCGAGATCGGCGCGACGCTCGCCGTCATCGCGGTCGAGTAAGGGATGACCCGCATGTCCGAGGGGAGCGAGGCAGGGGCGGCAGCGCGCCTGCATGAGCTCGGCGGCAGCGACGGGCAGCCGGAAGTCGTGCTGATCCACGGCTTCGGAGCAGACCGGCTTTCCTGGCTTGCCAACGCGCCCGCGCTGGCTGCATCGTTCAAGGTCTGGGGTGTCGACCTGCCCGGGCATGGCGACACGGAACCCGCAGGGGACGACAGCCTTGATGGCCTTGTCGATGCCGTCCTGGCCGGTATTTCGGCGCGGACCTCCGGCAAGCTACATCTTGTCGGCCATTCGCTGGGCGGCGCGGTCGCCCTCCGCCTGGCGGAACGCGCGCCGGACCGGGTGCGGTCGGTCGTGCTGATCGCGCCGGTTGGCCTTGGCGAGGGCATCGACCGGGACTTCACGGCAGGCTTCGCCGGGCTCGATGAGCCGGATGGTGCGCTTCTCCTGCTTCAGAGGCTGGTGGCGCGGCCTCGCCTAATCAACAAGCCGATGGCCATCCATGTTCTGGCGCATCTGGACAAACCCGGACGGCGTCAGGCTATCGCAGCGCTGGCGGATCGCCTTCCGGAGATCGAACAGGCGACCCGGGACGCGATCGGCGCGATCCGGCAAAGCGACCTGCCGCGCATGGTGATCTGGGGGGCGGACGACGCGATCAACCCGCTTGATCTCGACAGGATGTCCGGTCTTGGCGGTGAGCAGCACGTCGTGCCGGCTGCCGGACATCTGCCGCAGGTCGAGGAATTCAAGCTGGTCAATGGATGGCTCCAGGCCTTCCTGACGGCTAATAGCTGAGCGGAACGTGGACCCGCTCGTGCCTCGCCGGTGACGGAATGGCGGGCGGGGCCGGCCTTTGCGATGGCCGCCATCGCGGGGCGATCGCGACTCCAGCCAGCGGCACGCATGTCGCAGAATCGAGGATGTGTTGGTCAAACTCAGGCGAGGCGGACAGAAGGCACTTTCGGAGACGTCGTCGCTTCGTCTGCGGGCTGCGTGGCTCTATTACAACCAGGGACTGACGCAGAAGGACGTCGCCGAGAAGCTCGGCGTCAGCCGGACGACGATCATCCGCGTTCTCGACGAGGCGGTGAAGCGGGGCGAGGTCCAGCTCTGGATCAATGAGGGGATCCATGAGTGCGTCGAACTCGCCGTGATGCTGGAAAAGGCGTACGGCCTCGACGAGGCGATCGTCGTGCCGGGAGCGGATGACACGGAGGGGACCGCAAAGGCGGTTGGCCTCGCGCTCGGCCAGTTCCTGTCGGATGCGATCCCGGATGACTGCACCATCGGCGTCGGTTGGGGGCGCACCTTGACGGCTTCGCTCGCCAGTTTTCGCCCGGCGCGGCGCGAGCGCGTGCGGGTCGTTTCCCTGCTCGGCGGCGTGCTCGAGGCCCATCTCTCCAATCCGATCGAATTTTCCTGGCGGCTGGCCAGCCAGATCGGAGCCGAGTGCTACCTGTTCCTGTCGCCTCTCCTGGTCGATTCAATCGAGACCAAGCGTCACCTCATCGAACGCTGCGGCCTCGATCGCCTCTACCGGCTGGCGGAGGATCTCGACATCGCCGTCATCAGCGTCGGCGATATCAGTCCGACGGCAACGTCGCTTTCCCAGACTCTGATTTCACCGCAGGAATTGAAGGAGCTGGTCGAGATCGGCTGCGTCGGCGACGCCATCTGCAACTTCCTGGACGCGGAAGGGCGTTCCGTCCAGCACCCGCTGAACGACCGCGTCATGTCGGTGGATCTCGACAAGATCAGCAAGGCTCGCCACGTCGTCCTGGCGACGGGCGGTGCAACGCGCGCCGTCGCTATCCGCGCGACGATGAAGCGCGTCGGCTGCAATACGCTGATCACCGACGAGGCCGCCGCCAAGGCCTTGCTCGCCATGGCGAACTGACGGAACCATTTATCGGGGGGGACGCGATGTATCTCGGAATTGATGTCGGCACGACGGCGACCAAGGCCATCCTGGTCGACGAGCACCAGCGAACCCTGGCGCGGGCGACTCAGGACTACGTGACATCGCGACCCGGCCCGGGGCGGAGCGAGCAGGATCCGGGCCTTTGGATCGAGGCGTGTCAGTCCGTTCTCGCGGCGCTGCGCCAATCTCAGCCCGAAGCGTTCGTGGCCGTCCGGGCGCTGGGGCTTTCGGGGCAGATGCACTCCCTCGTGACGCTCGATGCCAGTCATGACGTCGTTCGTCCCGCCATCCTCTGGAACGACGGACGCGGCGCTGAACAATGCGCCGAGATGACGGCTGGGGTGCCGGAGCTTGCCGAGATATCCGGCGTTCTCGCCATGACGAGCTTCACGGCCGCTAAGCTCATGTGGGTCCGGCAGAATGAGCCGCATCTCTATGACCGCGTCGCGCATGTCATGCTGGCGAAGGACTATGTGCGGTTCTGGCTTACCGGCGAGATCGCCAGCGACATGTCCGATGCCGGCGGTACGCAACTGTTCGACCAGGAACGGCGGGAATGGTCGTCGACGATCCTCGACGGCCTGGGTATCGACCGCGGCCTGATGCCGCCCCTCATGGAGGGCTACGAAATCGCTGGCCGTCTGCGCCCGGCCGTCGCCGCGCAACTGGGCCTGCGCGCCGGTTTGCCCGTTGCCTGTGGTGGCGCCGATGTCGGGACCGGCGCGATTGGTCTCGGCTGTGCCGCGCCGGGCTCGGGCTTCATTTCGCTCGGCACCGGTCTCGTCTATTTCGTGGCGCAGGATCGCTATGCGTCGAAGCCCGATCTTGTCCTGCACAACTTCGCCCATTGCACGCCCGGCTGGTACCAGATGGCCGCCATGCTGAACGGCGCCAGCGCCTTGAGCTGGGCCACGAAGCTGATGGGGGTCGGCGATATCGGCGCGCTGCTGTCGAAGGTGGAAGCTGGCTATGCCGGGCCCTCGTCGCTGATGTTTCTTCCCTATCTGAGCGGCGAGAGAACCCCGCATGGGGATAGCGACATTCGCGGCGCCTTCTTTGGGCTCAGCCCGGCGACCGACCCCATCGATATCGCCCAGGCGGTGATCGAGGGCGTCGCCTTCTCGATACGCCAGGCGGACGATCTCCTGACGGAAGCCGGAAGCCATTGCGCCGTTCCCGGACTCATTGGCGGCGGAGCGCAGAGCATGTTCTGGTGCCACATCCTGTCGAGCGTGCTGGGGCGCAATCTGGCGCGATATGATGATGCGGATCTCGGTCCGTCGCTTGGCGCGGCCCGCCTCCCCATGATAGGCGAGGGCGGTTTCGACGTCGCGGAAATTGCGACGGCCCCCGACCGGGAGGAGGTGATCGCTCCCTTCCCGGATCAGATCGAACGCTACGACCGGCGCTTCGAGGCGTTCAAGGCGATGTTCCCGGCCGTCGCCACCTATTCGTCGCACAGGGATCGATGATCGGCGACCGGCCTGTCAACCGTCGCAGAGCAGGGCGGCCGTCTCCGCATCCGTACCGAGCGCATTGATCATGCGCCCGCGCATCGCTGCGCGGATGGCGGGGACCTTCTCGGCTCCCATCGCAACCGCAATGCAATGCGTGACCATCGCGAGGGCGTCCAGCGGCAGGGACAGCGTCCGCGCGTCAATGTCCGAGTGCACGACCTGACCGTCGGCATTGTAGAAGCGCCCGCATATGGAGCCGACGGCGCCATCCGCGATGATCGCTTGCACCCGCGCGGGTGGGAACAGGCCGTTGCGGAACGTCGACGCGCCCTCGGTCATGGCGCCGATGCCGACGATCGCGATTGATACGCGGTGGATCAATTGGAAGATGTCGCTGACGCCCGACGTCGAGCGCAGGGCCTCGGCGGCCTCCGTCGAGTCGACCACGGCGGGAACCGGCAAAACCCAGGCTCGAGCGCCGATCCGGCGCGCGAGCGTGCGGCAGATCTCGCCTGTATGGCTCGTTTCCTCGGCGCGGCCCACGCCGCCGATCAGCGTCACGACGGATAGATTGTCGGCTCGGATGAGCCGGGCGGCGGACGCGACGCTGGCGACGGTCTCGCCATTGGAAACGCCGATCACCGCATCGTTGATCACCAGGTCCTCGATGCCGCGAAAGACGGCATTACCGAGCAGCTGCATGGTGTTGACGTCCGTGGATCGCCGATCCACCACGATCGCCGAGGCGAGACCAAAGCGCTGCACCAGGCGGGCTTCGAGCGAGCTGTTTCGAAACGCACGCGCCGCCACGCGGATTTCGACAATGCCGAGTTCCATGGCGAGCTTCAGATATCGGCTGACCGTCGCCTCGGATATGCCGAGGCTTCGCGCGATCTCGTTCTGGGGCACCCCGTTCTCGTAGCGTAGCCGGGCGACGTTGATCAGCGTCTGTTCGTCCGGTTTGGGGCGTGCCATGGGGCTCCTCGATCGCATTTCGGGCCGTGCGAGGCCGGGTTGCGCGGCGATGCTATACCAGATTTTCCTGCAATCGCTTTCTTTAAGGGGCTTTGGTCGAGAAATGTCCCCGATAGCCCTCCGCCTGCCGGCGTGGCATTGCCGGCCGGGTCGGAGGGGATCAGGCCCGGCTACTTGATGCCGGACCCGATGGCGCTATCGATGAAGTATCGCTGCAGGAAGACGAACAGAACTGCCATCGGGATGGTCCCGAAGGTCGATACGGCCATGATCTCACTGTACTTCGTGTTCAGCGTCATCTGGAACGCGGCCATGCCGAGAGGCAGCGTTCGCAGCGTGTCGGCGCTGGTGATGATGAGGGGCCAGAGATAGCTGTTCCAGCTCAGGCTGAAGGTCAGGACCGCGACCACCACCATGCTGGGGGCCAGAAGCGGAACGACGATGCGCCTGAGAATGACGAACTCGCTGGCGCCATCGATCCTCCCGGCTTCCAGCAGTTCATTCGGGATGCCCTGGATTGCCTGTCGCAGGATGAAGATCCCGGCCGCATTCAAGGCAGTCGGGAGCACGATGCCGGCATAGCTGTCATGCCAGCCGAACGCGTGCACCTGCAGGAAGAGCGGGATCACGATGGCTTCGATCGGGATCATGATCGAGGCGAGGACGGCGATCCAGATCATCTCGGTGTAGCGGTTCCGCATCTTGGCGAAGCCATAGGCGGCCAGAACACCCAGAAGGAGGGTGATGACGACCGATACGCCGGCCGCGAACAGGGAGTTCACCAGATAGCGCAGGAAGGGCCGCTCGTTGAAGGCCCGCACGTAGTTGCCGATGCCGGCGCTGCCCAGATCGAGCAGGCTGCCGTCCAGCAGTTCCTTGTCCGTCTTGAAGGAGGCGCTCAGCATCCAGAGGATCGGAAACAGGGCGATGGCCGCGAAGATCGCGAGGAATGCGATGACGGCGATGCGTTCGAGCTGGGACCTATGCATCTCTGCGTCCCGAAATCAGCCAGATCTGAATGAGGCTCAGCAGCATGACGCAGCCGAAGAGCACGATCGAATAGGTACTGGCCCGGCCCATGTCGAGATAGCTGAATGCCGTCTTGTAGATGAGGATCGTCAGGATCTGCGTCGCGTTGGCGGGCCCTCCATCGGTCAGCACCTGCTGGAACACAAAGGCCTTGAGCCCATTCACGGTCGCCAGGACGACGACCAAGGCAATGGTCGGCCGCATCAGCGGAATGGTGATGTGGCGCAGCATCGGAAACAGCTTGGCGCCGTCGAGCCGCGCCGCCTCGAAGCAATCGCGCGGCAGCGTCAGGAACCCCGCCAGGAAGATGATGGTGTAGTAGCTGGTCGCGTGCCACCAGCTCATGAAGATCAGCGCCCAGGGCGCATAGGCGCCGTTGGTCAGCCAGGGGATCGAGGCGATGCCGGCCGTATTGAGCGCATCATTGATCGGGCCGCGCTGGTTGAACAGCAGCTTCCAGACCAGGGCCACGGATACGAAGGGCAAGATGGACGGCAGATAGAGCAGGACGCGCCAGACGCTTCGGCTCCGGCCCAGCGTGCTGAGCAGTCCGCCGAGGACGAAGGACAGGCCGATCACCGGGACGATCGTCCAGAAGACGTAGAATGCCGTCACCCAGAGCGAACGAAGGAACTGCTGGTCCGATGCCAGCCGGGTGTAGTTGGACAGCCCCGTGAACACGGGTGGCGACATCAAATCGTATTTATGAAAGCTGATGTAGACGGCGTATAAGACGGGGTAGAGCTGAAATATTGCCAAATACAATAAGGCGGGCGCGATAAATACAAGCGACAGGCGCTTTCGAGACTGAAACACGCGTAAGTACCTTTCAGTCGGCTTGGCACCCATCCGGATTTTGCGCCGGATGGGTGCCAGGCTTCGACGGATCCTATTGCTGGCTACGCACGAAATCGATCTGCTTGGCAGCCTGGTCGAGCGCTTCCTGCACCGAGGTGCCCTGCATCATCTGCTCGATCGCGTCCTTGATCGCCTTGCCTTCCTCGTTCCAGGTCAGCGAACGCCAGTAGTAATTGCCGTACTGCAGCTGGTCGGCGAAGATGTCGGCGCCGATCGTGTCCTTCGCCGCCTCTGACTTCTCCCAGTCCTTCAGGCCGGTCACGTAGCCGGTATGGCGCAGGTATCCGTCCCCATCGGAAGTCAGGAAACGAAGGAAGCGCCAGGCTTCTTCCTGGTTCTTGGAGGCCTGGGTGACCGTCATCGAGTAGTTGTAGAGCAGCGTCTTGGGGTTCGCCGGATCCTTCTGCGGGATCGGCGCGACGACATAGCTCTTCTTGACGTCCTCTCCGAACAACGGCGGCGACCAGATGCCCGCCATCATCATCGACTGCCGCCCATCCGAGAAATCCTGCAGCGCGTTGACCGGATTGACGGTGGCGAAGTCCGGGCCGCCGATGCCGTCCGTCACGAGACGCTGCCAAGTGTCGGTGAAGGCAGCGACGCATTGCGGCGAGTTGATCGTCGCCTTGCCGGCGCCATCGAGCACTTCGCAGCCATACTGGTTCAGGATCGGCCAGTATTCCATCGCATACCAGAAGCCATCGAGACCGAAGACCCAGTTGAAGCCGAGGCGGGTGAAGTTACCGCTGTCGTCCTTCTTCTGGACCTTCTTGGCCAGGGTGAACAGATCATCCCAGCTCTTCGGCCAGTTGGCCTTGTCGGTCACATCGATGCCGACTTCGGCAAAATGGTCCTTGTTCATGAACAGGGCGAAGGTATTGAGTTCCTCGGGGAGGCCGTAGATCTTTCCATCGACCATCAGGCCCTTGAGGGCGCCCGGAGAATACAGGGCTTCAAGCTCTTCATTGGTCTTGACGCCCATCGCCGGCAGGTTGGCCTCGGCCAGAATGCCCTTGCTGACGAATTTCGGATAGAGATAGTCGAGCACGTTGATCAGATCCGGCGCCTCACCCGCCGCGATCGCCGCCAGCAGCTTGACTTCATAATCGCCATGCGGGTCGGACTGGAACTGGAACGTTACGTCCGGATGGAGCTTGCTGTATTCGGCAGCCTTCTGCTTGATGAATTCTTCAGCTGGCGGATAGGTATGATGCCAGATCTTCAGTTCGGCCGCGCTCGCCAAGTTGGCCGACGCAGTCAGTGCTGCAATTGAGGCTGCGAGTGCGAGATATCTTGCATTGATAGGGCGCATTTTCGTTTTCCTCCTCAGGTGTTGTTTTCTGTTTTATTTCGTCCGGCGGGTCCTTGGGCGATGGGGATGCATCAGCAACTGCCAAATCGTTCGAGCCGGTTAGCAAAGGAATTCCAACACAAGCACTATCCGACAAATAGAGACGATCTTGGTTTTTATTGCAACAAATCAATATAAAGAAGGATATTTCATTAAATGCCGCAAGCGAGGAAGCGGGCGCGTCGCCGGCAACCGCATTGCTTCGGCACGGGTGGTGTGTCCTGGACGTCCTCGATCCGGGGGTGTCCTGGCGGGCCGTCAGCCCGTCAGGATGTGTCGCGGTAGTAGGCGGCGTCAGTCCAGCAGGGCGATTGCCTCCGCCGCGACGCGCTCGGCTGTGATGTTCAGCAGGCGGTAGAGTTCGGGACCGGTCGCGGACTCTCCGAAGCGATCCACGCCGATAACCGTGCCGGGACCCTTCAGGAACTGGTACCAGTATAGGGGCGAGGCGGCTTCGACGAACACGGTGGGCGTGCCGAAGGCAAGGACCTCGTTCTGATAGGCCTTGTCCTGCGCGGCGAAGATATTGCCATTCGGGATCGAGACCAGCCGCACCGACTTGCCCTGCTGTTCGAGCAGCTCGCCGGACGAGATGATCTGGGCCAGTTCCGAGCCCGTGCCGACC
>JAEWAD010000276.1 GCA_023391905.1 Pseudomonadota bacterium
GCCGTAGGCAACGAGGCGGAAGCGGCCGGCGAGCCGGATCACGGCGGTCGGCAGGCCATTGATCTGGAACAGCAGCACCGTCGAATAGATCATCACCTGGTGAAGCGCGTCATCGCCGATACCGAACAGCGGCCCGACCAGATAGGCAAGCCCGACCGACACCAGATAGGCCGCCACCGCTGCGGAAACATCCACGATCAGCCCGAACTTCAGGAGCGCGCGATAGTCGTCCCTGTGCTCGGGTCCCTGCAATTCGGCGCCATACTTGATCAGCGGCTGCCAGGACTGGAAGGCGATGAGTTTCTCGATCGCCCTCACATAGCTGTAGGTCAGGGCGAGGATGCCGTAGTCGGTCGGTCCTAGGGCGCGCGCCGTCAGCACGAAGGCTAGGATACCGGTGACCGAGCTGAAGAGGTTACCTGTCAGCAAATGCCCGATGTTGAAGAGCCGCCTGCGCAAGGCCCCTCTCTCCGACCAGAACCGGCGGATGCGGCGCTCCAAATTGCGGGTAGCGGCAGCTGGCGACACGCAATATTCCTGACCTGAGACAACGCCGGAGAGGCTCGTCTACGAAATAGGCAATCCTCAACCCGCATCAGTCGGGAAAGTCCCGACAAGGGTCATGCCATTCCCTGAAGAGCGGCGAGGCACACATCAAGTTGATCGAGACTGTCGATGCGCGCATGCGCTTCATGGGCGCCATCGGGGGCCACGACGCGATGCACCCGCTCCGGCCGCTCGACCTGGATCGTCAGCCAGCCGCGCGATCGTGGCGTGACAAAATCCTTCAGCGGATTATCGGCGACATAGACCAGCGGCTGCCGATAGGGCCTCGCCCAGGCCTCGACACGCTCGAAGGCCTCGGGATGGGGCTTGCCGCGTCCCGGGCCGAGCGCCCCGGTACAGAGAATGCAGCCAAAGTGCTGCTCGATGCCGAGCGCCCTCACCTTCGCCTGCTGCGTCGCCGCCGGCCCGTCGGTGATCAGCGCGCTGGGATTACCGCCTTTCCTGGCGTAGAGGTAGCGGGCCGCATCCTCCGTCAACGTGATGTCCGGCTCGTGTCCGCGATAGACCTCGACCAGCCGACGGACGAGCGCCGCATCCGCCGTCCCGCCCAACCGAACCAGCGCCTCGTCGAAGATGTCGCCCCGACGCCCCATCTCGAACAGGCTGCGGCACATGTCGGCGAGCCCGGCGGTTCCGGTGTGCTGCACCAGCCATCGATCCGCTGCGGCGAAACCGCTGCGCAAGAAATCACGTTCGAGATAGAGCGTGTCGTCCAGATCGAAGACGGTCAGGCCCTGCCAGCGCATCGTCCTCATCCCGCGAAACGGGCGGCGTCGTAGCGCAGCATCAACACGCCGGAACGCCAGGCATCGTGCGCCGTCGAGGGCAGTTCCGCGACCTCCTCCAGCAGCCAACGCGCATATTCGGCGCCGGCATGGTGGGCCAGCGGATAACCGCCGCCGAAGCGCGCGTTGATCTCGAAGACGCGCGGTCCCGACGTCTCGTCCAGGATGACCTGGAAGCAGAGCACGCCGCGCGCTTCCGGGAGCGCCCTGGCGACTCCGGCGGCGAGATCGCTGAACAGGGCGTTCCGTTCCGTACGGCCCTTCTCGACCTCCCCCGCCCGAACCCGCAACCGCCGGTGCGCCACCGCGCTGCGGAGCCGCCCGCCCTGGTCGATGAACAGATTGACCGTGTATTCGGGCCCCCTCAGCAATTGCTGCAGGATCATCGGTTCGTCCACCTGCCGGGGAAGCTCCTCCGGGCCGGCGACGATGCGGATGCCCCGGCTGGCGCTGCCGCCGGCCGGCTTCAGGAAAGCGGGCCAGCCGACCGCGCCGTTCGGGACGCCGGCGGCGTCGAAGGCGATGGTCTCGGGCACCGGAACGCCGGCGGAGGCCAGTGCCGCCGCCGTCCTGAACTTGTCGCGCGCCACGTCGATCACCGATGGCGGGCTGACATGGACGCGTGCGCCGAGCGACGCGAAGCGACCGGCCGCCTCCGCCAGCGGCGCGAGTTCGGGATCGATCGTCGGCACCACCAGGTCGACGCCGTGCTCCCGGACGATGCCGAGCAGGGCGTCGACGAACCCAGGCTCGGCATAGGGCGGCACCGCGAAGGCCTTGTCGGCCACGCTGCAGGCAGCGCTCAGCGCCGGCTCCATGTCGCAGGCGAGGACCTCCAGTTCGAGCGCCGCCGCGGCGGCCGACTGCCGGAAGCAATCGATCAGCCCGACCCGCCGTCCCGCCGAGGAAACCAGAAGGGTGATGCGCTGCTTCATTCCGCCCTACTCCGCCGCCGCCGCTCTTGCCCCTTCATCCGAAATCCACGGGTCGTCGGTCGCGGCACGCATGACCTTGACCACCGCCGCCGCGACCTGGCGCATCGCAACGGCGTCCTGGCAAGGGTCGACGAGGAAAGCGAGACTGGTCTCGCCGAGGGCGGCCGCGACCGGAAGCCGCTTGTCGGGCACGAAGCCATGCTCCACGAAGGCTTTCTCGCGATAGATCTCGGGGCAGCTGCCGGTAAAGCACGGGACGCCTTCGGCGACGATCGCCGCGTGGATGCGATCGCGGTCCCAGCCCGAACGCAGCCGCTCCGGCCGGACGAAGCTGTAGAAGCGATACCAGGCGTGGCGCAGGCGGGCCGGCGGCCGCGGCGTGCGCAATCCCGGCAGATCCCGGAACGCCGCCATGAGCACGGCCGCGTTGCCGGCCCGTTCGGACTGCCAGGCGGGCAGTCGGCCCAGCTGCCGGAGCCCGATCGCGGCCTCGATCTCGGTCATCCGGTAGTTCGAGCCGAAGCTCTCGTGCAGCCAGCGAAAGCCGGCGGGGGCGTCCTGGCGGAAGACCGTGTCGTGGCCCTTGCCGTGATCCTTGCGGCTCCAGGCCCGCTGCCAGAGCGTCGCATCGTCCATAGCCAGAAGGCCGCCCTCGCCGCCCGTGGTAATGATCTTGTCCTGGCAGAAGGAGAAGGCGGCGATGTCGCCGAAGCTGCCGACCGGGCGGCCGGCGATCTCCGCGCCATGCGCCTGGGCGCAGTCCTCGATGACGACGATGCCGCGCTCACGCCCCAGCCGCAGGATCGCGTCCATGTCCGCCGGCCAGCCCGCCAGATGCACGACGATGACGGCGCGGGTTCGCGGGGTGAGGACCGCGGCGATGGTTTCGGCCGTCATCGCCTGGCTGTCTGGGTCGACATCGGCGAAGACCGGGCGGCCGCCGGCCATCGGCACGCAGGAGGCCGAGGCGACGAAGCTGCGCGGTGTCACGACCACTTCGTCGCCCGGCTGCAGGTCGATGGCATGGAGCGCCACGTCGAGCGCGACCGTGCCGTTGGCGAGCGCGATCGCGTGCCGCCGGCCGAGCGCCGCCGCATAGGCCTGCTCGAACGCGGCGACGCGATCGCCGGTCCAGGCATTGACCCGACCGGAACGCAGCACCGCCACCACGTCCTCGATCTGTTCATTGTCGTACTGGGGCCAGCGATTCACGACGGACCTCCTGACGTTCGCCTCACGAACGGATGACATGCCTCACGATCACGAAAGCCTCGGCGGCGCGGCAATGAACCGTGGCGCCGCGCAGCATGGCGAGCGCCTTCAGCGCCTCGACGGAACGCTCGTGCGGAAAAGGGCGCAGCTGCGACGCGAAGACCTGCATCGCCTCAAGCTTCAGCGTTAGCGTTTCGTTAACGTCGACGAACAGGTTCGGCAGGAATCCCGGCGTCAGATAGGGCGCGTTCCAGTTCGTCTCCGAAAGCGTCTCATAGGCGAGGATGGTCGCCGGGAATTCCGCCTGGTGCGGCCGCGCCGCGACCATCGCCGACAGGAAGGTCAGCTGGTGGTCGACATGGATGTCGCCGACGAAGGGAAGGATCAGCGTCTGGGGATCGACGTCCTTCACCAGGTCGCGCAGCGCCGCGTTGAGATCGGCCTGCGGCATGTCGAAGAGGCCGGCGGCCGGCTGGTCGAGCCAGAGCGTCCGGCTGACGCCGAGCAGCGCATGCGCCCGCGCCGCCTCCGCCTGCACCCGCTCGACCTGCTCGCGCGAGAAGATCGGCGGCCGGCCCGAGGTGACGACCGCGACGACGACCTCGTGCCCCGCCTTCGCCAGCCGCGCGATGGTGCCGCCGGCGCCGAGGATTTCATCGTCGGGATGCGGCGCGATCACCAGCGTGCGGCCGAAGCTGTCGAGCGATGGGTTCATGCCGGGCAGGCTCCGAGCTTGGTGTGAAGACGCGGCCGCTCGGCGCTTCCGCCCTCGCGCCGCCAGGCCGTGACGGTGATCGCCTGCCCGTCGCCGCAGCGGACGGTGAAGCCTTCCGGCGTATGGCTCTGCACCTGGCCCGGCAGGCCGATGTAGCGGCCGGAATCAGCGAAGGGCTCGGCGGCGTCGATGACGAGGCGCTGGCCCTCGGCGGTGGTGAAGGCGCCCGGATAGGGATCGCCGACGGCCCGGACGAGCCGCAGGACCGCCTCGGCCGGCTCGCGCCAGTCGATCCGGCCGTCCTCCTGCGTCCGTCTGGCGCAATAGGTGGCGCGGGCGTGGTCCTGTTCGCGCCGGGGCGGGTCGCCGGCCGCCACCAGCGCCACCGCCTGCGGCAGCAATCGTCCGAGCGCCGCGGTCTGCTTGTCGTAGAGGCTGCGCGCCGTCTCGGCGGCCGCCACCGTGATCGGTTCCTGCAGGAGGATGGGGCCGGAATCGACGCCGGCATCGAGCCAGAACAGCGTCGCCGCCGTCTCGCGCTCACCCAGCAGGATCGTCCAGGGAATGACCGCCCTGCCCCGCATGTGCGGCAACGGCGCCGGATGGAAGCCGACATTGCCGACGCGGGCGACCGACATGAAAGGGGCGCGGCAGACCTGCGACCAGCCGATGACGAGCACCAGATCCGTCTCGTACGCCGTGAGCGCGGCGATCGCATCGTCGCCATTGACGTCGGTGACGTGCACCAGGGCGCTGCCCCCGGCCTTTGCCAGCGGACCGAGGTCGACATAGTCGGAATGGCGGCGCGCCGCCTCCGGCGGCAGGGTCAGCACCAGCCCCGGCGCCATGCCGGCGTCGACCAGGGCTTTCAACCCGATGGCGGAGCCCTCGACGGCGCCGATGAAGGCGATCCTCATCGGGGGCCTCATGGGACGGGCCCTCCAACCGAGGCCACCCGCCCGGCGAGATGCCGCTCGGCCTCGGCCAGCGCGGCCGGCCGGATCCGTTCGCCGAGCAGGAGGGTCGCCACCGTCAGGACGAGGATCCGCGCATCCAGCGCCACCGAGCGATGATCGACATACCAGATGTCGAGCGCCAGCTTCTCGGCATTGGAAAGGCGCGTGTTACCGTTCACCTGGGCCCAGCCGGTAAGGCCGGGCGGCACGGACGCGCGCAGCTCGCCTAGCGCGCCAAAGCCGTCGATCGTCTCGGGCTTCAGCGGCCGCGGACCGACGAAACGCATGTCGCCGGCGGCGATCGCCAGCAATTGCGGGATCTCATCCAGACGCAGGCGGCGGATCAGGCGGGTGGCGGCCGTCTCGCGCTCCGCGTCCGGCAGAAGCTCGCCATCGTCGTCGCGCAGATCGCGCATCGTCCGGAACTTGACCAGCGTGAAAGGACGACGGGCAAGCCCGCTCCGAACCTGCCGGAACAGCAGCGGGCGACCGAGCGCCGCCCAGACCGCGCCAGCCGTCAGCACGGCCGGCAGGGCCGCGACGGCCAGCGCCAGCAAGGCCAGGCAGCGCTCCGCCAGCGCGCCCGCGCCCGCAGGCGGCAGCGTTCGAACCACGAACTCCTTGTCTGTCCCTGCAAGCATCGGGGTCCCCCTCGGCATGCGGCAACTGGAACATCGCGTTTCGTCTTGTCGGCGGGTCGCGATCGAACCGACGATCGCGTCCCGACACCTTCTCGAACCAGCCGGCTCCCGCGAGCCGGGCGAACTACTGCGACGGCGCCATGCCGGCCGGCTGGGGCATCCCCGTCTGGAGCAGCTCGAGCGACGTGCCGCCCTGGGGACTGCGAATGCTCACGACCACGACGTCGCCGGGTTCCACCTGGCTCGACGACTTCGCGACGAGATCCCCGACACCCTCCCCGCCATTGCGCCGGATGGTGAAGTCGAGCACGACCTCCTTGGCCTCCTGAAGCTTTGCCGCGGAAAGCGCCGAAGTCAGCATCAGCTGCTCCTCCGTGGCGCGGCGCGAGGCGATCGCGGCGGCCAGTTCGGCATTGTGCGTCTGCAGGTCCGTCAGGGCCTGGACCTTCCGGGTCTGCTCCAGCCCGGTCAGCTGCTGCTTGAGCGTGCCGAGATCCTGGCGCCCCTTGGAGAGTTCGCTCAGGACCTGCAATTGCCGCGCCTCTTCGGCGTTCAGCTGGCGCTCGAGATTGGAAACGTCCGTCAACGTCTTGATGCCGCGCTGCTGCAGGGTACGGCCGCGATCGAGGTCGGCGCGGCTCATCGCGATCGACTGGTTGACCTTGCCCTCGAGCTCCTTCAGCAGCTCCTGCCCGCGCTCCGCCTCGGCGACGCTCTCGAGCAGAACCCCCTTCTGGGCCTCGAAGCCGCCACGGTCGGTCTCGAGCAAACGCTGCTCGACCGCCCGCATCGTGTCGGCCACCGGACCTTCGAGATAGGGTCGCGCAGTCTCGGGAATGTCGTCCGGCTGGATCGCGACCCGATCCCCGAGCTGCGCCGTCAGCCGCGCCACCGCCAGGCCTTCACGGATGATCGTGGTGTCGGTCTTCGCGAGTTCGCCATGCAGGCGCGACCGCGCCAGCACGGGATCCTCGCCCTGCCCGGCCAAAAGCTGGCCACCGGCGAGGCTCATGGCCTTCTCGACGGTCAGATCGGGCTGGAAGGGATAGGCGCCGGGCTGCTTGACGTCGCCAATGACGAAGATCGGCCGGTAGGCGGCGACCGACAGGCCGATCTGCGGCGCCACGAAGATCTTCTGGTCGACATAGCGGGCCTTGAGCCGCTCGCGCGCGTCGTCGACGCTGAGGCCGGCGACCGAGACCGACCCCAGATACGGCGCCTGAATCGTCCCGTCGGCCGCGATCTGCAGATCGACCGGGTCACGGTCGTCGTCCAGGATGTCGAACTTCAGCGTGTCGCCCGACGCCAGCAGGAAGCTGGTCCCGGCGACGGCGCCGCCGGCCGGGGCCGGTGCCTCGGCGCGCACGGCCGTGGCCGGCCACAGCGCGCCCGCGCAGAGCGTCATCATGACTAATGTTCGGTAAACGTAATTCATCGCGAACCCTTCAGAAAAAATCCGAACGGACTATCAATATATCAAGACGAAATCTAATAAATCTCTATTCACACGTTGATTTCATATGATACCCGTTATCGATACATGATGCGATCCTGAAATAGCGCGGTGCGCAGCACTGGAAAGAGCCCTACGAAGGGCTGCGGGGAGCTGATCATCATGGTTCAACATGCCAGTGCACGGCTGTTCGAGGTTTCCAACGCGCGAGGCTGCACGATCGCCGTCGTCTGCAGCTATACGCCCTCGCTGGTGAATTTTCGGTACCGGCTGCTGCAGTCGATGGTGGAGAACGGGCACACGGTCGTCGCCTTCGGGCCCGAGGACGACCAGCCGACGATCGCCCGGCTCGCCGCCATTGGCGTCCGCTTCGAACAGATCCCGATGTCGCGCGCGGGCCTCGATCCGATGGAAGACCTGCGCACGCTTGCCACGCTGGTCAGCCGACTGCGCCGCCTCCGGCCCGACGTGGCGCTCTGCTACACGATGAAGCCAGTCATCTACGGCCTGATCGCCGCCCGCCTGGCCGGGATCCGGCAGCGCCACGCGCTGATGACCGGCCTCGGCTATGTCTTCAGCGACGACACGAGCAATCCGCGACTGCCGCAGATCCGCCGGATCTCCACCTGGCTCTACCGCATCGCGCTGCGCGGCAATGGTCGCGTCTTCGTCTACAACTCGGCCGATGCCGACGATATCCGCGCCGGGCGCATGGTCACGCCGGTCGAGCGGATGATGACCGTCCCGGGCTCCGGCATCGACCTCTCCCGTTTCGCCGCGGCGCCCCTGCCCACGAACGGCACCGTCTTCCTGATGGTTTCCCGGCTGCTGCGCGACAAGGGCGTGCGCGAATTCGTCGAAGCCGCCCGCCGCCTGCGGGCGCAAAACGCCACCGCGCGCTTCCAGCTGCTCGGACCAAGGGACCCCAGCCCACTCGCCATCGGCGACGACGAGCTTGCCCGCTGGCGCGACGAAGGCGCGATCGAATATCTCGGCGAGACCGACGATGTGCGTCCGCATCTTGCCGCCGCGACGGTCTTCGTGCTGCCCTCCTACTATCGCGAAGGCTTGCCCCGCAGCATCCTCGAGGCGACCGCAACGGGCCGCGCCGTCATCACCACCGACCTGCCCGGCTGCCGCGAGGCGATTGTCGCCGGCGAGAATGGCCTCCTCGTGCCGCCGCGCGACCCCGCCGCCCTGGTTGCCGCCATGAAGCGCTTCCTCGACCAGCCCGATCTGGCCGAGACGATGGGCCGGCGCTCGCGCGAGATCGCCCGCGACCGCTTCGACGTCGAAGCCGTCAATCGGCTGCTTCTCGCGGAGATGGGCCTTCTGCGGCCGACACCGGATTGAAGCCTGGGGCACGCGTTCCTCCTCCGGCGGCACGGCCGCGGGTCAAACCTGGAGATAGTCCCGCGCCTGGCGCGGATGATCCATGGCGCCGAGCGATTCCTGGCCCGGCTGCGCGTGCAGCTCGACACCGTTCAGCACGGTCCCGATCAACGGCGCATGGTTGAGTTGCAGGCGCGAAACCGCGTTGGTCAGCTCCTGCTCGGTCGTGTGGCCGAAGCGGAGGACGAGCAGCACGGAATCGACGAAGGGCAGCAGCCAGTTGGCGTCCTCGAGGATGAGCACCGGCGCGCTGTGGACGATGATCATGTCATAGGAATTGCGCAGGTCCTCGATCACCCGGCGCATGTCGTCCGAGCGGAACACCAGATCGACATGGCGCGCATACGAGGGCTGGAAGGCAGCCAGCAGATCGAGCCCGGGCACACCCGGAACGGGCCGCACGGCATCGACGAGGCGACAGTCCCCCGCCAGGACATCGCTGAGGTCGAAGCCGGCCGGGGCGGCGGGAATGCCCGACACGTCCGGTGGTTGCGGATCGAAATCGATCAGGACGGTGCTGACGCCGTCATGCGCCGCCGCATAGGCGAAGCCGAGCGCGACCTCGGCCGCGCCCTCGCTTGGCAGCGTCGACGCGATCAGCAGGGTCGGCTTCATGATCGGCAGGCGCACCCGGCAGGCGAGGTACAACGCCCGCAGCGCCTCGGTATGGAGCGAACGCGGGCTTTCCACCAACTGGGCCAGCGTCGTCGGCCGGGCGGCAAGCCAGCGACGCGCCCGCTTGGGCAGACTGGCCAGATTGGGAATGCCGGCCACCTGCTGGATCCGCTGGCCGGAACGGATACGCGTGTCGATCGCCTCGATCATGACCGCCAGCACCACCGACAGCACCATGGCGCCGATGACCCCGCCCGCGAAGATGCGGCTGCGCTGCGGGAAGGCCGGCTCGGTCGGCACCGCCGCGATCGATACGACGCGGGCGCTCGGCTTGGCGACCTCGGCATAGGGATCGAGGCTGCCGAGGCGGCCCACGACGAGATCGTGCAGTTTCTGGTCGGCCAGGAGGTCGCGATCGAGTTCGCGCAACCGGATCTCGGCCAGGCTCCGCTGGCGCAGCGTCGACCGCAATTCGCCGATCTGCGCCTCGAGCTGCTGCACCCGGTCGGAGGTGATCGCCTCCTCGCCGGTGATTTCCCCGACGATGTGGCGGATCTCCCTGGTGATCATCTCGTCGACGCTGGCAAGCTCGGCATCAGCCTTGACGACCTGCGGATGATTGGCGCCGAGATTGGCGGCGAACTGCGCGCGCTCGCGCATCAGCGTCGCCTTGTTGTCGCGCAGCGACACGAGCAGCGGCGAGGTCAGCGCCGCGCCGTCGAGATCCTGGCCGCCATCCAGCACGGCGCGCCCCTGATCGCGACGGGCGCGGATGCCGGCGAGCTCGACCCGCGCCGCCGTCAGCTGCGTGTTCATGCCGTCGATGCGCTGGCGCAGGATGTCGTCGCGCGCGTCGGAGGCGAGTTCGTTGGCGCGGCTGAACTCGGTGATCTCGCGCTCGTTCTGGGCGATGCTGGCGGCGACCTGGGCGGCGCGGTCGCGCAGGAAGCTGACCGCGTCGGTCATCGCCTCCTTCTTCAGGCTGCGAGACCAGTCGACATAGGTGTTGGCGACCGTGTTGGCGAGCGCCGCGGAGAGCTCGGGATCCGGGCTGCTGACATGGACGGAGACGGCGAGGCTCTCGCCGGTGCGGGTCACCGACATCCGCGACAACAGCATGCTGATCGCCCGGTCGCGCTGGACGGAGAGAGGCGGCAGCGGGCCGCCGCCGGACTGGCCGAGGCCGAGCCAGCCGCGCAGCCGCGCGATCGGCCCTTCCGGCTGCGACGCCGACGGCAGATAGGTGTTGAACCAGGGATGCTCGACCAGGTTCATGGCATCCACCACCCGGCCGGCGAAGATGCGCGAGGTGATGATGTCCATCTCGGTTTCCATGGAGGAGCGGTCCCGCACCTCGCCCTGCATCTCGGTCACCGCTTCGAGCATCGGCGTGTCGTTACGCTCCAGCACCAGCGCCGAGGTCGCCGTGTAGCTGTTGCGCATCGAGGAGAGCGCGATGAGCAGCAGCACGAGGCAGGCGAGAATGAAGCCCGCGATAAAGTATCGATGGCGACGCAGGAGAGAATACGTCTCCCGAATCCCCACGACATGCAGAGGCCTTGCTGGAACAAGCCCGTCTTCGGCGCTCAAAACGCGCCCATTTCGATCAAATTTGATTGACGAGTCCATGAAATACACCTGAATTTCAGTCTATTCCAAACCTACCCCCAAAAACCCGACAACCTAGACGTAGCATCGCAGGAACCGCCGACGTTTCAACTTATGTTGACTATCGACAAACCGAACAATCCGGCTATGATCCGTTGGCGCCCCCGGCCCGACCGGGCCGGCGGTCGCGGAGCCAGCATGGACCAGACGCACTATCTGCCCGGCGTCACGCCGTTCCCCGCCCGACCGAGCCGCGCGGCCCGGCCGGCCGCGCACGCGGCGCAGCGGGTCGAAGTGGCGGTGGCCTGCGCGGCGGGGGTCTTCGCGCCG
>JAEWAD010000486.1 GCA_023391905.1 Pseudomonadota bacterium
CCCTGCGCTTGTCCGGAATCGACGGATCGACCTATGGTTGCCGTCGTCCCGCCGGATCGTTCCCGCCTCCCATGCCCGCTTCCGCTCCACGCCTCGCGCTCGTCATCGCCAGCCTCGCCTGCGCGGCTCCAGCCATGGCGCATCCGGGCGGGCTCAACGCGGAGGGCTGCCACACCAACCGCAAGACGGGCGAATATCACTGCCATCGCGGCGGATCGGCACCGCGCGCCCGGGACCCGGTGCCGGTGACGTCGCCGGGGCAGCCTCTCCTCGCGCCTGACCGCCCCTATCGCAACTGCTCCGAGGCACGCGCCGCCGGCGCCGCGCCCGTCCTGCTGGGCACGCCCGGATATGGCGCGCATCTCGATCGTGACGGAGACGGCATCGGCTGTGAATGATCGCGCGGATCGCGCCGATGTGTCTGGCCCACGATCATCCGGAGTCCAGCCCGCAATGCAGGGGACTCTCTTCTTTCACCTCTCCCTCAGGGAGAGGTGAAGGGAGGGCGTGTCTCGCAATCCGGGCCAGACACTCAGGAGGATGGCGGCTCGGGCTGGGCAGCATCCGCCGGTTCGGACAGGCGTCAGATGTCCCCCGCCCTGTCGTAGCGCAGCTCGCCGGCGATATAGGTCGCCTGCACGGCGCGGTCGTCGCCCATTGTCATCTGCACGAACAGGGCCTCCATGAAGTCCTGCACGAACTCCATCCGGTAGCGGATGATTGGCGTCGACTTCATGTCGAGCACGACGATGTCGGCTTCCATGCCCGGCGCGATGCTGCCGACCTTGTCGTCGATATACATGGCGTTGGCGGTGCCGCGCGTCGCGAGATAATAGGCGTGCCCCGCCGTCAGCGCGTAGTGGTTCAGCTGCGCCGCCTTGTAGGCCTCGTTCAGCGTGGCGAGGATCGAGAACGACGTGCCGGCGCCGAGATCGGTGCCGAGGCCGACGCGGACGGGGCGCTCCCGGCGCAGCGCGCGCCCGATGTTGAAGGCGCCGCTGCCGAGGAAGAAGTTCGAGGTCGGGCAATGCGCGATCGCCGATCCGGTGGCGTGCAGGCACTGCATCTCGCCATCGTCGAGATGCACACCATGGCCGAAGATGGCGCGCGGGCGACAGAGCCGGTGGTGGTCGTAGACGTCGAGATAGCCGGAGCGGTCCGGGAACAGCTCCTTCACCCAGGCGACCTCGCTGGTGTTTTCCGAGACATGCGTCTGGAGATAGCAATCCGGATATTCGCTCCAGAGTTCACCGGCGGAGGCGAGCTGGTCGGGCGTGCTGGTCGGGGCGAAGCGCGGCGTGATCGCGTACATCAGACGGCCGCGGCCGTGCCAGGCGTTGATCAGCCGCTTGCTGTCGTCATAGCCCGACTGCGTCGTGTCGAGCAGGTAGTCGGGCGCGTTGCGGTTCATCAGAACCTTGCCGGCGGCGAGCCGCATGCCGAGCCGCTCCGCTTCCTCGAACAGGGCGTCGACGGATTGCGGGTAGACGGTGCAATAGACGCAGCTGGTCGTGACGCCGTTGCGCAGGCATTCCTGGAGGAACACTTTCGCGACGCTGGTTGCAAAGGCCTTGTCGACGAACCTGCCCTCGGTCGGGAAGGTGTAGGTGTTCAGCCAGTCGAGCAACTGCGCGCCGTGGGCGCCGATCATCGGCGTCTGCGGAAAATGCACGTGGCTGTCGATGAAGCCGGCCGAGATCAGCGCATCCGGGCCGTAGTCGCGGATCGGCAGGCCGGCGGGGAGCTCAGGCAGGATCGCGTCGGCAGGACCGAAATGGGTGATCCTGCCATCGCCGAAAGCGACGATCGCGTCGCTCTCATGCACCATGGTGTGCTCGAGCCCGAGCTTGAAGGGATCGCCGGTAAAAGTCAGCACGGGACCGCGAATGGCCGCGGTTGGAACCGTCGCCGCCGCCGATGGATTGCCTGCCATTCCGTTCCCCGCCTCCCGGCCCGATCCTGAACTCCGTCTTCCGATCCTCGACGGAGCGAGCCGATCATCGCGACGCGGAGACGTTGACGCAGTTCGCGCCATTTTTCCACATGTCGGATGCGGGATGCCGTGGCGGGCCCGCGGGAAGGCCCGAATTTCATCCGCCTCAGTCGAGTTCCGCCACCCCGCCCAGCAGGTCTTCCCTGGAGATCTCGCCCATGTGCAGCGAGCGAAGCGAGCCGTCGCTCGCGATGAACAGGGTCGCCGGCAGCCCGGGAACCGCGTAGTGCCGGCTGAATTCGCCGAGCGAATCGCGCAGCAGCGTCGGCAGCTCGATGCCCTCGGTCTCGAGGTAGCGCTGGATCGCCTCGGGATCTTCGCCCTGGTTGACGAAGACGAAGTTGGCATTCTCCGACCCGGCGGCGACCTCGGCCATCATCGGCATCTCGCGCCGGCAGGGCGGGCACCAGCTCGCCCACAGATTGACGACCAGCGGGTATCCGGCCAGGTCCGACGACGAGACACTTTCGTCGGCGAGCGTGAGGAACGTGCCCTTGGGCAAGGGCGTCGCCGGCGTACCGGCGGTCAGCTGGACGACGAAGACGGCGGCGAAGGCGGCCGCGGCGCCCGGCAGCAGCGTCCAGGCGAGCTGGCGCAGATGCCGGCGGAAATGGAACGCCGTATAGGCGATCGCCAGCAGCACGCCGGCCCAGACCAGAAAACCGCCCTGCCAGACGGCGAACACCCGCAGCGGCTCGGCCGCGAAGCTTTCGGCATGGGCGAGCACATGGCCGAGCCGGGCGCCGACGATGAAGGCGACGACCGTCCGCCAGCCCCAGGACGCGAACCGGCCATCGACCTTTCGCGCCAGCACCTCGCTGGCGATCAGGAAGGCGGCGATGGCAAAGATCGCCGCGAAGCGACCGGGCGCGAAGATCAGCGGCCCCAGGACGATTGCATTCATGTCATTCAACCCGTTCCTTGGACGCCGGCGGCGTCTTCCCTGTGACGCCCAGAGGCGTCGCGAGCCGGCTCCGCCTGCCGAGCGGCGGCCGGCGCCTCACCATCGCGCAAACGGCTCCAGCTGGCGGACCAGCGCCCGGCGGCTCGTCGGGCCGACGGACCGCGTCCCGTCCTGCTCGCGGCCGCTCGCCCGCTCGACGATGAACAACGTCGGCGGCCCCTCGGCCCGCCGATGCGCCAGGAGC
>JAEWAD010000493.1 GCA_023391905.1 Pseudomonadota bacterium
GGCCCCGCCGGGGGGGGGGCGCCCCTACGCCACATCCGGCGAGGGCTTTACCCCTCACCCGCCGTCCTTCGGCCGTCGACCTCTCCCTATGGGAGAGGTGACAGCAACACCCTACCCCCTACTTCACCTCGGCGACCGATCCCCTGGCGATGAGGCCGTCGACCGTTTCCGCGTCGAAGCCGAACTCTTCCAGGATCTCGCGCGAATGCTCGCCGATGCGCGGCGCCGGGCGTTCGATTTCGGCAGGCGTCTTGGAGAGCTTCACGGCCGGCGCCACCACCTTCACCGTGCCGGCGGTCGGGTGCTCGTAGCTGGTGATCGCGCCGATGTGCTTCACCTGCGGGTCCTGTTCGGCCTGCAGATGCGTCTTCACCTCGCCGCACCAGATGTCGACCGCGAGCAGCGCCTGCATCAGGTCCGCCGTCGTCCAGCCCTTGGTGAGCGCGGCGAGCTTCTCCCAGATCTCGTCGCGCTTGTCGAACAGGTCCTTCGGGTTGTCGTAGGCGAGCAGGCTGTCGTCGCCGAGCACGCCGACGAAGCGCTTGAACGGGCTCATCGCCACCGTCACCCAGCCGTCCGAGGTCGGATAGACGCCGAAGGGCGCGTCCATGCCGGGATGGCCGATGCCGGAGTTCGGACGCACGAAATCCTGCTGGAAGTTCATCGCCATCAGCATTTCCTGGCCCTGATGCGCCAGCATGGCCGAGAGCAGGTCGACCTTGATCTCCTGGCCCTCGCCGGAGCGCTCGCGCCAGTAGAGCGCCGACAGGATGCCATAGACCATGTTCATGGCGCCGACCTGGTCGGAGAAGCCGGAACCGACGGGAACCGGCGGGCCGTCGCCGCGGCCGGTCGCCGCCGCGATGCCGGTCAGACCCTGGATCAGCATGTCCTGGCCGGGACGCGACAGATACGGGCCGCTGTCGCCATAGCCGGAACCCGAGCAGTAGATGATGCGCGGGTTCACCTTGGCGAAATCGGCATAGCCGAAGCCGAGCCGCTCCAGCACGCCGGGGCGGAAATTCTGCACCACGACGTCGGCCGTCTCGGCGATCTTGTAGAGGATCTCCTTCGCCTCGGGCGCCTTCAGGTCGAGCGCCAGCGAGCGCTTGTTGCGGTTCCAGGCGAGGAAGTTGGGGCTTTCCGTGCCGCCGACCCAGCGATTGTTGAAGGTGAGCGTGCGGAACAGGTCGCCCTGCCCCGGCCGCTCGACCTTGATCACGTTCGCGCCCATGTCCGCGAGCAGCTGGGTGGCGAAGGGGCCCTGCAGAAGATGGCTCAGATCGAGGACGGTAACGTCCTGAAGGGCCTTGGCGGCGGTCATGGTCGGTTCCTCACACTCGTCTTGTCGGCGCGCCCGCCTCGCGGACGGCCGGGGCTGGTTAGTCGGTCTTGTCCGCCGAACGGCGCCAGAGCGGCGTGGCGGAGGTGTCGGTGTCGATCTTCGTGACGTGCCAGCGGCCGAGATTGGCCGTGTAGAGCGCGGCGCCGTCGAAGGCGATATTGGTCGGATGGGCGAGGACATGCGCGGTCGCGTCCTCGATGTAGATCTGGGCCGCGCCACCGCCGGCCGGGATCTTCAGCACGCGCGACGGCTCGTAGCAGCCGACGAACAGCGCGCCGGCATCGTCGAAGGCGAGGCCGTCCGGCAGGCCCGGCAGATCGTCCGAATAGGTCGTCGCACGGCCTGCCGAACCATCCGCCGCAATCGCGATCCGCGTGATCCGGCGGGCGAAGGTCTCGCAGAGCAGGAGCGCGTCGCCCTCCGGCGAAAGCGCCATGCCGTTGGCGAAGTCGAAGGGACCGCCATGCCAGACCGCGCCGTCGCCGCTTTCGAGATCATACGACCAGACCGAGGGGCCGGGATCGCTCGGCCCGCGCGTGTCGGAAACATAGAGCCGGCCGCGCGCCCGATCGACGACGGCATAGTTCGGCACCTCGATGCCGGGCGCGGTGAAGCGCGCCAGCGACCGGTCGGCGAGATCGAGGCGGAACACCGCCCTAGCCCGAGAGTCACAGGCGAACAGCGCCCGGTCGCCGTCGAATGCGAGGCCGAGCAGGAAGCCGCCCGTCGAGGCGACCTCCTCGATCCCGGACCCGTCCGGTGCGATGCGCAGGATCTGGCCGTTCTCGCTGCCGGCCCAGACCCAGCCGTCCGGACCGACCGCGACCCCCTCGGGATGCTGCAGGCGCGGCGACGAGAAGATGCCGTCGAACAGGACGGTGGCCCGCTCCGCCGGCAGGACCGTCGGACCGCCGGTGGTGAAGCCGTGCTGCATCGCCGCGCCCGCCATCATGCGCCCCGCGTCAGGAACGCCGCGTCATAGGGCACGGTCAGGCTGGCGCCGCCCTCGTCGGTCAGGACGAGCTCGGAGCCGCGCGCCTCGACCGAGGCGACCCGCGTCCAGCCCTCGGGCAGCGCGAGGCCGCCGAGGACGTTGCGGACATCGACTTCGCCGGCAGGATCGAGGCTGAGGAAGGTCGGAATCCCCTCCTCCTGCCACGGGTTCGGCGCGATCGACGCCTTGTGGCCATGGCCGCCATAGGTGCGGCCCTCCTCGAGGCCGAGCACGCCGATGTGGCGGCCGTTCCACGGCTGATAGTCGCGGCCGCCATTCGAGAACCACATCATGGTGATCGGGTAGTCGGCCGGGTTCTTCAGCGACAGGAAGATGTCGCGCTTGTCCGGCCGAACCGCCGCCGCCCAGCCGAGCGGGTTCGACGGCTCCTCGACGAGCGACAGGAAATCCTCGTGCTTCGAGCCGAACGGATAGGTGGTGAGATCGGCCGTGGTGCCGTCGGCGCGCGGCGCCCTGGTCAAATCGGTGAAGCGCGCGGGATAGGCGAGCAGCGAGCGACCCTGCGAGGGATCGGCCTCGATCGCCGTCGCCGGCGTCGTGCCGTAGCGCTTCGGCGAGAAGGAGAGCCGGCCGCCGCCGTCGAAGCGGGTCATGGCGTGGTTGGCGACGGGGATGTCGCCCTCGCCGCCGATGAAGACGTGCCGCTCATAGAGGAACGGGTGGCCGTCGCGGAGGGTGAACTCCTTGATGAGCCGGGCGCCCTGCACCCGCTTCACCAGCTCGTAGCGCGCCGTCTGGCCACCTTCCGGATGCGCCGTCACGTCGACGAGCCTCCAGGGCGAATTGGCCGGCCAGCCATGCAGCGTCGTCACCTCGATGTCGCTCGTCGAGAACGGCGCGCAGAAGAAGTCGCCGGAGAGGAAGCGGAGATTGGCGTCGATCGACTCATCCTCGACGATCGACTTGTCGTCGATCCAGGGCGCCGTGTGCAGCGGCTCGACCGCGCGGCCGTCCTGCGTGACCGCGAAGACGCGGACATGGCCGCCGCGGAGGTCGAGCGTCGCGCGGACGCCCTTCGCCTCGATGGTGTGGAAATTCCCGTCGCTCATTCCGCTTCCTTCCCGTGATGTCGTTTTGCGCGTCACTCGCCCCGGACGACGAGGCCTCCGTCGACGCGCAGGATCTCTCCCGTGATGAAGGAAGCCCGATCGCTGGCCAGGAACAAGACCGCTTCGCCAACTTCCGGCGCTTCTCCAAAGCGGCCGAGCGGATGGGCGTTGTTCCAGCTGGCGATCAGGCCCTGCGGGTCGGGATGGGTGGCGAAGATCTTCTCATTGAGCGGCGTCATGATCGTGCCGGGCGCCACCGCGTTGACGCGGATGCCGTGCGGGGCGAGGTCGATCGCCGCCTGCTGGGTCAGGGCGTTGATGCCGCCCTTCGCCGCCGCATAGGCCGCCCAGCCCTTGAAGCCGGCGAGCGACTGCACCGACGACATGTTGACGACCGCGCCCTTGCCGCGCTTGCGCATCTCGGGGACGCAGACGCGCATGCCGCGCCAGACACTGGAGAGGTTTGTCGTGATGACGGTGTTCCAGCTGTCCTCGTCGATCTCGTCGACGACGCCGCCGATCGCCCGCGCGGCGTTGTTGACGAGGATGTCGATGCCGCCGAAGGCCTCGACCGCCGCCGCCGCCATCGCCTGCATGTCGGCCATCACGGCGACGTCGGTGCGCACGAAGATCGCCTCGGCGCCGGAAGCCCGGAGGCCGGCCGCGGTGGCCGAGCCCGCTTCCTCGTCGATATCGGCGACAACGACCGCAGCCCCTTCCCGCGCGAGTGCCTCGGCGGAGGCGCGGCCGATGCCCATGGCGGCGCCGGTGACGACGGCCACCCGTCCCAGAAGTTCGGTTCCACGCATGGTCATATTCCCTTGAAGACCGGATCACGTTTGTCGAGGAAGGCATCGATGCCCTCCTGGCCGTCCGCCGTGCCGTAGAGGCGGAACAGCACTTCCTGCTCGAAGCCCTGCGCCACCGGCAGCGCCGCGTCGGGCCCCTGCCGGATCAGCCGCTTCATCTCGGCCTGCGCCAGCGGCGCCACCTTGAGCATGGCGCGGGCGCGGCCGAGCACCGTTTCCACCAGCGCCTCGTCGGCGACGCATTCGGCCGCGAGGCCGAGCTGGAAGGCGCGCTCGCCGGTGATGCGG